>CAZZZQ010000006.1:3839-14829 GCA_964658405.1 uncultured Sphingomonas sp. | reverse complement strand
CCCCCCTTTTCTGCTTAGTCGCCGTAGTAGTCCAGGCCGAGATGAGTGATCAGATCCTGGCCCATGATGTGGCGGAGGGTGTTCTTCAGCTTCATGGACTGGATAAACAGATCGTGCTCGGGGTAGACGCCCTTGGCTGAGTCCGGCGCCTTGAAGTAGAAGCTAAGCCACTCCTGGATGCCAAGGCCGCGAAGGCTGGGCGTCCGAGCCGCCAGATCCATGAAGAGGATCAAGTCGAGCGCCAGCGGAGCGGCAAGGATCGAGTCGCGGCAGAGGAAGTCAACCTTCAGCTGCATCGGATATCCGAGCCAGCCGAAGATGTCGATATTGTCCCAACCCTCTTTATTATCACCACGCGGCGGGTAATAGTTAATCCTCACCTTGTGATAAAGATCCTTGTAGAGGTCAGGGTAGAGCTCCGGCTGAAGGATGATGTCGAGGACACCGAGCTTGGACTCCTCCTTGGTCTTGAAGGACTCCGGATCGTCCAGCACCTCGCCGTCGCGGTTGCCGAGGATGTTAGTCGAGTACCATCCGGCGACGCCGAGCATGCGGGTCTTGAAAGCCGGCGCAAGGACGGTCTTGATGAAGGTCTGGCCCGTCTTGAAGTCTTTGCCGCAGATGGGCGCGTTCATCTTCTTCGATAGCTCGCGCAGCGCAGGGATGTCGACGGTCAGGTTGGGTGCGCCGTTGGCGAAGGGAATCCCCTCTTTCAAAGCAGCCCAGGCATAGAGCATGGAGGGAGAGATGCCAGGATCGTCGTCGACGAGCCCCTTCTCGAAGGCCTCGAGAGTCTGGTGGACGGCAGTCTGCTCGAGGAAGATCTCGGTCGATCCGCACCAGATCATCACCTGGCGATCGGTCTTCGTCTTGAACTCCGCAATGTCATTGCGAATCTGGTTGGCGAGGTCGCACTTGTTCTTGCCTACCTTGACCTTCTGCGGTGTCAGGCGCTTCACGTAGTGCTGATCGAAGACGGCGGGCATCGGCTCGATCGACTCAAGGAAGGGCCGGATCGACTCGAGTTGATCGCGATCGAGCACCTGTGCAGTCTTGGCGGCGTCATAAAGATTGCCACCAAAGATGTCCCAACCTGTAAACACAATATCTTCAAGTTGAGCTATCGGCGCGAAGTCTTTGATGAGAGGGGTGTTAGCGTCCGTGCGCTTGCCAAGGCGAATCGTTCCCATCTGCGAGATAGAGCCGATCGGCTTGGCAATCCCACGGCGAACGGCTTCGACGCCTGCGATGAGCGTAGTCGCGACCGCGCCCATTCCCGGGATCATGACGCCTAATTTTCCAGTTGCTGGCTTGATGTTGGCCGCATCGTTCGTGGCGGCTTGGGGTGTGGACATGCTTTTGGAACCCTTCTCTCTCGATGTCGAATAGTCCGGCTAGGTACGGACAGGTCAGTATCGCCCACGGTGAAGGAGGGGCGCAAACGACTTTAGACAGCGGTTGAGAGGGTTGGACTTACCGGTTCCGTCTCTTGCCAACTCCTGGCTAGAGACGGAACTCGTGCTTAGTGCGAGGTCGGTTCAGTGCGGATGCGATTCTTCCAGTGCGACGTCACGAACCAGATGAAGGCAGCGACAATTACGATCTCGACGCCGAGATGGAACTTGTTGAAGATCGCCTTGAACTGGGGATTCTTATCCCACTGCGCGCCGAGCTTCATCCCGACATAGGCCAGCGCATAGCACCAGGGCCAGGATCCGACAAACGTATAGATATGGAAGCGGAGCTGGTTCATCTTCGCAACGCCGGCCGGAAAAGCAATAAAGGTCCGGACGATGGGGAGCATGCGTCCAATCAGTACCGTAATCGAGCCAAAGCGATCGAAGAAGTGGTCGACAAGGTCAAGGTCGCGGCGGCTGAGCAGCAGGTAGCTTCCATAGCGCTCCACCATCGGCCGTCCGCCCTTGGCACCCACCCAGTAGGCGGGAATGGAGCCGATATTCGAGGCGAGCGAGGCGACGGTCGCGAGGATAATAAGCTGCCACTGGGTCGACGCGAGCGCATACCCGGCGAGCGGCATGATGACCTCAGACGGCAGCGGAATGCATGCGGACTGGATCGCCATCAGGAGGGCGACGCTGGCGTAGCCGCCGCTGGTGATGAAGCCGACGAGGAGCGCGATAAGGCGTTCTGACATAGTGTCTGCAGTATAGCGGTGCCCAGTGAAATCCAAGCCGTGGCACAGGATAACGATGCTGGTCCGGATGAGCTAGCATTGATCGAGGCCAGAATTTGGCCAGGAGACGTTTGAACATGGCAGATACCGTAACGACAGAGGCCGTAAGCTCGGCCAGTGCATCCTCAAGCACGAGAGCAGTGGCTCCGGCGGCGACAGGCCGGCCGGCGAGCAGCTACGGAGCGGCACCGCACGACCCCTCGAAGCCGCCGGTAAAGAGGCAGATCGTCTGCTTCAGCTTTTATAAGGTGATGCCGGAGTGGCGTCGGCTCCCCGCTGAGGAGAAGACGGCTCACAAGCAGGCCTTCGCCGATGTGCTGGCAAAGTGGAACAAGCCGGGCGAGTTCCTCTCGCTGACCTATTCGACCATCGGCACGCGCGGCGATGTGGACATCTGCATCTGGTCGATCGGCTACGCGGTTGATGAGCTGAACAAGATGCGCAGCGAGCTCCTGGGGACACCGCTGGGCGGCTACCTGAACTCGCCGCATAACTTCCTGGCGATGACCAAGCGGTCGCAGTACCAGATCGATCGTGAGGACGAGAGTGAGGGTGAGGGACGCGGAGCAATTCGTCCGGGCGGTCAGAAGTACATCTTCATCTATCCCTTCTGGAAGACGAGGCCGTGGTATCTGCTGTCGGCTGCAGAGCGCAAGCGGCTGATGGATGAGCACATCCGCATCGGCCTCATGTATCCGCGCGTCAAGCTGAACACAACCTACTCCTTCGGAATCGACGACCAGGAGTTTGTCGTGGCCTTCGAGACGAACTTCCCCGAGGACTTTCTGGACCTCGTGCAGCAGCTTCGTGAGACGGAGATCAGCCTGTACACGCTCGAAGATACGCCTATTTTCAGCTGCATCCGTCTGCCCGCGGCGGAGATGCTCGACCGTCTGGGCTAGTCATGGCGACGTCGAAGGGTACGAAGCAGATCAAGCCGGTCCGCGCAATCGCGTCTTCGCCCACAGGGGCGAAGGCGCGGGCGATCGCTGCGACTGAGCCCGTTTCGCCGAAGAAGCGGCCCGGCAGGACGAAGAAGCCGCTGGCGCCGGAGCGAATCGCCGCGATCCTCGATGCGCTGCTCAAAAGCTATCCGGATGCAGTCTGCGCGCTGAATCACCGGAGCGCATGGGAGCTGACGGTTGCGACGATCCTCTCGGCGCAGTGTACGGACGTTCGGGTGAACATCGTGACGCCGGCGCTCTTCAAGATGTTTCCCACCCCGAAGGCGATGGCTGCGGCCTCCGTGCCCGAACTGGAGGAGTTGGTCCGCACGACGGGCTTCTACCGGAACAAAGCAAAGTCGATTCAGGGTGCGGCGCGTGAGGTCGTCGGAACCTATGGCGGCAAGGTTCCGGAGACGATGGAGGAGTTGCTGACCCTCCCGGGAGTGGCTCGGAAGACGGCAAACGTCGTCCTGGGCTCGTGGTTCAAGATCGCGGTCGGGGTGGTCGTGGATACGCATGTCCTGCGGATCTCGCGGCGGCTTGAGCTTACGAAAGAGACGACGCCTGAGAAGATTGAGCGCGACCTGGTAAAGATCATCCCGCAGGATCACTGGATTGACTACTCCCACGAAGTAATCTTTCACGGCCGGCAGATCTGCATTGCGCGAAAGCCGCGGTGCGTGGACTGCTCGCTGGAAACGCTTTGCAACTCCGGGG
Source organism: uncultured Sphingomonas sp. (assembly GCA_964658405.1). Taxonomy (GTDB): domain Bacteria; phylum Acidobacteriota; class Terriglobia; order Terriglobales; family Acidobacteriaceae; genus Edaphobacter. The sequence continues at coordinate 10,971 of CAZZZQ010000006.1, read as the reverse complement.
ATAAGACCTGGAGCTCGCACTAGACTCTGAGCGCGGACCGCAGGTCCTTCGACTTCACTCAGGAGGACAATTTTTCAGGCCCGGAAGAAACCCTGCTGCTGTGCGTCCTGAAGACGGGGTTCGAGGTAGGCCCAGAGCTTCGGGCAGCCAGCCTGGATCGGTGGGCCGTTGCGCTGGATGACCTGCTCGAGCCGGATGTTGTTCTCGCGCCAGCTCTGCCCATCGTTCGACAGGTTCAACAGGATGGGCATGGACCGGTCGACTGCGTGAGCGAATCGGGCCTCCGGGGTTGCGACATCTTCGAACTCCTCCCAGAGGGCGGTCAGCTCCGTGGCAAGCTCCGCAGACAGCATCCCGCAGACGCGCTTCACCCCGGCGAGCTCCTTCGCCTTGCGCTCCTCCCAGCCGCCTTCGACGTAGACGAGCGTATCCCCGGCGTCGATCTCGCCGATATCGTGGACGAGCAGCATGCGGATGACGCGATCGAGATTGACCGGCGTTTCCGCGTAATGCGCCAACGAGGTCGCGGCGACACAGAGATGCCAGCTATGCTCCGCCGAGTTCTCATAGCGGTCGAGGCCGATCGGCTTGACCTTGCGCGTGATGCCTTTCAACTTGTCCAGCTCGAGAATGAAGTCGATCGTTGCCTGCATATATAGATACGATACCCGTTTCGCTGCGACGGACTCAGCTGAGCTTTTGCTCCGCGATGAAGGTCGCCGCGGTGCCGTCCTGCGGGTCGACGAAGTGAACGTCGCTCGGGTCGCGGCGCGGCGTGTCGATCGCGAGCACGGTGAACGGCTCTTCGAGGATCGCCGGGGTGCCGTGGACCGTTCCCTTCTTGAAGAAGATCAGCTGGCCGGGGCCGACGTCGAACGGTGGATCCTCCCCGAGAAAGAAGGTGGCTCGGCCCGTCAAGACAAACAGGTACTCGTCGCACGTCTTGTGAAAGTGGGCTCCGACCGGGCGGTAGACGCGAAAGATTCGGGAGCTGGCCTCCGCCTCGTCGGTCAGGCGCGTGTCCAACAGCATGGTTTCGGCGGTCGCGGGAAAGCGACTGGCGATGGCGAGGACGTCGAAGACTGCTGTTGGATCGCTCATGAGGCAGGGCTCCGTCTAGCGAAAGTGTTCGGTGAGAAGAGTGCAGAGGGCGGCGATGGTCGGCTCCTCGGCTTCGATCGTCTCCGGGTAGCCAAGCTCGCGGAGGGTCCGCGAGGTGACGGGACCGATGGAGGCGCGAACGATCTCAGGCGGGAGCGCGACGCCGGCGGATTCGAGCAGCGCGAAGAGATTTGTTGCCGTCGACGAGCTCGTAAAGGTGATGGCGGCGGGATGGCGCGCCGGATCGGCGAAGAGCTGCTGGAGCGCCGTGATCGAGTCAGGCGGAACGAGATTGCGATAGGCGTTCGCGATGGTCAGCTGGGCACCGGCGGCGGTCAGTGCCTCGGGGAGGAGGTCGCGCGCCTGCTCGGCTCGGATGAGGAGCATTGCGGAGCCGGGCGCGAAGGGGGCGAGCGCTTCGGCCAGCGACTCGGCCACATACTCCGGGGGCATCAGGTCGACCGTGAGGCCGATCTCGCGGATGGCGCGGCCGGTGGCAGGGCCGATGACGGCGATCTTCTTCGGATTGGGCATGATGCCCTGCTGTTTCGCGCGGGCGTTGAAGGAGTGGATGGCGTTGGCGCTGGTGAAGATCACCCAGTCGAAGCTCCGCAGGGAGGCCAGCGCGGCATCGAGCCCGCAGAAGGATGCCGGCGGCGCGAGCTCGATCGTCGGGATCAGGATCGCCTCTGCCCCGGCGGCCTCAAGCTGGGCCGCCAGCTCAGACGCCTGCTGGCGGGTGCGGGTGATCAGGATGCGTTTTCCAGTGAGCGGCATGGGATGCCTCCCTAGACGACCGGGGCGCTGAGGAGATCGAGCGCACCCTGGTCGATCAGGTCGGCCGCAAGGCGCTGGCCCATCTCCTGCGGGTTCGCGTTCAGGGGGGCGAGCGCCGTGAGCTGCACCATGGCTTCGCCGTCCGGCGCAACAACCTGTGCGTAGAGCCGGTACTGATCCTGCTCCGGCACGCAGTACGCACCAATTGGAAGCTGGCAGCCTCCGCCGAGGGCATGCAGGACGGCTCGTTCCGCGTCGACGCAGAAGCGTGTGTGGGTGTGTTCGAAGAAGGCGATGGCTCCGCGGATGTACTCGTCACGCTCCTCGTCCTCATCGTCCGTGGCCAGATGCGTGGAGGCTCGGGTCTCGAGGGCGAGGGCTCCCTGGCCGGGCGCGGGACACATCTCCTCGGGGGAGAATCGCTGGTGGACCCACTCGGCGCGCTTCAGGCGGTCAAGGCCGGCGGCTGCGAGCACAAGCGCGTCAGCATCTCCCTTTTCGAGCTTCTTGAGGCGGGTGTCGATGTTACCGCGAATCTCCACGAAGGTGAGGTCGGGGCGCAGCGCGAGCAGCTGGGCGCGGCGGCGCGGGCTGGTGGTGCCGATTCGGCCACCCTCGGGGAGGGTGTGGAGCGCCCAGTACGGTTCGCAGACCCAGACGTCGCGGGCGTCGGCACGCTTGGGGATGGCGCCCAGCGTGAACTGGGGCGCGAGCTCCGTCGGGAGGTCTTTCAGCGAGTGCACGGCAAGGTCGATCCGGCCGGACTCGAGCGCTTCCTCAATCTCCTTGATGAAGATGCCCTTGCCGTCGAGGTTGGCGGGAGGGACGAAGCCGGGCTGCTGCATCCGGTCGCCGGTGGTGCGGATCACCTCAAGCTCGACCTTGTAGCCGGCGTCGCGGAGGGCGTACATAATATGGTTGGCCTGCCAGAGGGCGAGCTGCGAACCCCGGGAGCCGATGCGGATAGGTCGTTTCATGTCTTGCTTAGGATACAGCGCGCGCGCCTTCGGGCCGTTTGACGGCAAAGCTCCCGTACTTTTGGGTTATTCGGGATCTTTCGCGTTGGGGCGGCGGAGGGCAGTGAGCTGTGGGTGCAGGAGCTTGGCGGTCAGCGAGCGGGTGAGGGCTTCCACGGCGGCAGCCTGCTCCGGGGTAAGGGTGCCGAGGCGGGAGGAGGCGCGCTTGAGCTCGGCTTCGCGAATGGCTTCCGCATTCTCCTGCAGGGCGAGGATCGCGGGGACGGCATCGAGCGACTGGAGGCGCTGCTGGTACTTTTCGACCTCGCGGCTGACGATCGTCTCGGCAGCTTCGGCCTCCCGGCTGCGATCGGCGAGGTTGGCCTGGGCGACCTGCTGGAGGTCGTCGATGTCGTAGACAAAGCAGCCCTCGACCTCGTTCATCAGGGGGTCCACATCGCGCGGGACGGCGATGTCGATGAAGAACATCGGCCGGTTGCGTCTGCGCTGGAGGAAGTGCTGGCCGTGGGACTTGGCGAAGATCTTCTGCGGGGCGCCGGTCGAGGTGATGACGATGTCGGCTCGGTCGGCCTGGCTGTAGAGGTCGTCGAAGGGGACGACGGTGCCGTTGAACTCCTGGGCGAGTCGCTGTGCCCGCTCCTCCGTCCGATTTGCGACGAGCAGCGTGGAGGCTCCCTGCTGAATCAGGTGACGGGCGGCAAGCTCGGACATCTTCCCTGCTCCAACCAGCAGAATGGTCTTGCCGGTCAGGCTGCCGAAGATCTTGCGGGCAAGGTCGACCGCGACCGAGGCGATCGAGACGCTGGAGGAGCCGATCTGGGTCTCGCTGCGGATCTTCTTGGCAACCGTGAAGGTCCGCTGCAGCAGCGATTCGAGGTTCGACTGGACGGCTCCGACCTCGCGGGCGACGGTGTAGGACTCCTTCACCTGGCCGAGGATCTGGGGCTCGCCGACGACCATCGAGTCGAGCGAGGAGGCGACGCGGAAGAGATGGCGGATGGCCTCACGCTCGCGGAACTCATAAAGGTGCGGGGTCAGCGTGGCGATCGGGACGCTGAAGTACTCATGCAGAAAGCGGGGCAGGTCGGGGGTGTTCTCATCCTGCATGGTCAGGAACTCGACGCGGTTGCAGGTCGAGAGGATGAGGCCTTCGTGGATACCGGGCTGGTGCAGCAGCGTGCGTGTGGCGTCGGCGAGTCGGCCTGCGGGGATGGCGAGGCGCTCGCGGACCTCGATCGGCGCGGTGTTGTGGTTGATGCCGAGGAGCACGAGGCTCCGGTTCGCGGAGTCGGCCTGGGGGTTCTTGCTCATGGCGCGGTGAACCTGTGGACGGCCGAGACCTGGTTCGCAGCCCAGACGGCGAGGACGACGAAGAAGACAAAGCTGGAGAGATAGACGGCTCGGCGGCCGCGCAGGCCGGAGTGGCGGCGGATGAAGATCATCATCGCGTAGGCGATCCACATGGCGAACGAGAGCAGGACCTTCGGATCGAGGAAGAAAGAGGGCCCAATGGTCGACTGGGCAATCAACGCCCCAATCAGCAGGCCGGCGGTCATACAAGGCAGGCCGTAGAGGAGCGACTTCAGCGCGATCTGGTCAGTGGTGTCGAGCGGCGGAAGCCAGGCTACGGTCGGGGATTTGGCCTTCAGACGGCGCTCCTGGATCAGATACAGGAGAGATGCAAGAAGTGAGAGCAGAAGCGCGGCATAGGCTGCAAGCAGGAGCGCGATGTGGAGAAAGATCCAGCCGGTGCGCAGAAGCGGGAGCGCTGTACTCTCCTCCCCCGGGTGAAAGGCCGGGACGAGTCCGAGCAGGAAGCATACCGGGAGGATGAAGATTCCGAGCGAAACCGTCTTGTAGCGCCAATAGACCAGAAGGAAGGCGAGGGCGAGGATCAGGCTGAGAAAGGTCTGGCTCTCATGGGTGTCGACCGGCAGCGCATGGTGGGCGGAGTTCAACATCTCCGCGAGCGAGACGAAGTGGAAGAGGATGGCGGCGACGGTGGCAGGGATGGCGACGTGCTTCCATCGGGGACGGTCGTAGAGCGCAGCCGGGAGCACCGCAAGCGCGGCGATGCCGTAGAGAAAGACCGCGACTTTGAGCCAGAGGAGTGACATACCGGGTTCCGAGGGCCGCTCGTAGAGACGCGAATCTTCAGTATATCGGGTATTGAAAGACAGCAAAGTCCCTGGCCTTCCGTTCCAGCCGCCCGAAACTTACATCCCGGCAATACTATGGGCAATTCTGTGCCACCACGGAGTGGCACCGACGAGGAAGCGAATCGGGGGGAAGGTGAGGAGCGAAAACAGGACTCCGTAGACGTAGGCGGGGTGGATCCGGCGGCGGGTGATGAGGTCGTAGATCGGACCGGCCAGGAGAAAAGCCAGGGCGGTCAGTCCAACGGCCGGGCCAGGCACACCCAGCAGGCCAAGGCGGCCTAGCGCGGGGCCGATCAGGCCGGCGGTTACGGTCAGGAGCATCAGCCGCTGGTGTGTCTCGCGATTCCTGCGCCAGAGGAAGCCGGTCACGAAGAAGAGGACGAAGGTTGCCAGATCGCAGAGGGCTACAAAGAAGATGGTCTCGGGGGCGTACGGCCCGGCACCGTGGTGAAGCCGGACAGCACTGAAGGCGACCGCCAGTCCCAGGCCGACCATCAGCGCGGCGAGAAAGGTTCCGGCGATGCCGAGCTTTCGGTGCAAAGCGGGGCGATTGACGGCGATCAGGGCCGTCTGTCCGATGAAGTAGAGCATCCAGAGGGTGAACACCAGGCCGTGGACGTGGACCAGGATGCTGAGTTCACGGGACATTGGATAGTGAAACTTCAGGTAGTAGGTGGGGCTGAAGCCGACGAAGACCAGCACGGTCGAGGCGATGGCCATCGAAAGGTAGAACCGGCGATCGTACGTCAGGCGCTGCCGATAGTTGATAACCGGGAGTGTTTGCGTGGACATGGGCACCGCGATGTCTGCGACTGGCCTGGCGGCAAGGCGCTGGGAGATTAGAGACCCTGGCCCGTGGAGCTCGTTCCGGTTGCGACGCGGGATTGCCTTGTCTCCGGAGAGCCAAAGCATACCATTTGACGGCGCGTACGGCGCTTGAAATCTGCTGGATGAGCAGCACGATGGGCCAGTACGGTATTCTGCGACTCTGCGATGACGGAAGAGATACGAGTGCAAGCGACGAGTGATGCGGCAATGTTGACGCCGGTGATGCGGCAATACTTCGCTGCGAAGGAGCAGTATCCCGACTGCCTGATGTTCTGTCGGATCGGTGACTTCTATGAGCTGTTCTACGACGACGCGATCCTGGTGGCGCGTGAGTTGCAGCTGACGCTGACGGCACGTGATCGGGAGAAGAAGCAGCCGATGTGCGGAGTTCCCTACCATGCGGCCGAGGTCTATATACAGCGGCTGCTGCGGAAGGGCTACCGGATCGCCCTGTGCGAGCAGATGGAAGACCCGAAGCTGACCAAGTCGATCGTCCGGCGGGAGGTGACGCGTGTGCTGACGCCGGGGACGGCGATGGATCCTTCGCTGGGCGCGGAGCAGAGCAACTACCTGGCGAGCGTCCATGTGAAGGGCTCGTGTGCGGCGATGGCGCTGCTCGACCTTTCGACAGGCGAGTTTCGAGCGACGGAGTTTCAGGGAGCCGGGGCATGGGCTTCGGTGGTCGATGAAATTGGTCGTGTCCGCCCGGTTGAGCTGCTGTACGGGGCAGGGTTGCTGGGAGGAGTTGGGTCCCAGTCCACCCTTCGCGGTGCCTCCGAGAAGGGCGAGGCGGCTCCGGAGGACAACGATACGGCTGGGCTGGACGGGATCCGAACCAAGACCGCGGTCGACGAGTGGGTCTTTACGACGGACTATGCGCTGCCGCTGCTGCGAAACCACTTCAAGGTCCACTCGCTGGACGGCATGGGACTGGCCGGGCATGAGGGCGCGGCGGTGGCGGCGGGCGCGCTGCTTCACTACATCCAGAAGACGATGCAGGGCACGGTGGAGCATGTGGACGGGGTGCGGTACTACGAGCGCTCAACCTGCCTCGAGCTCGATGCGGTCAGCGTGCGAAACCTCGAGCTGGTTGAGCCGCTCTTCTCGGGCGAGTCCGCGCAGACGACGCTCTTCTACACGCTCGACGCGTGCTGCACGCCGATGGGAAAGCGGTTGCTGCGGGCCACGCTGCTGCGGCCGGCAAATGAGCTCGCCGAGATCGAGGCGCGCCTTGAGGCGGTCGGTGAGGCTGCTGCCGACCTCCGTGCGAGGGAGGGCTTGCGGCGGTCA
>CAZZZQ010000006.1:0-3829 GCA_964658405.1 uncultured Sphingomonas sp. | reverse complement strand
ATGGATGGTGTGCTCGACCTGGAACGGCTGCTGGCGCGCGTGGCTCTCGACTCCGCCGGGCCGCGTGAGGTGATGGCGCTGGCCGGAACACTGGGGTGTCTGCCAGCGATGCGGGCGGCGGTCTCGGTCTTCAAGGCTCGGCGGTGGCAGGAGCTTGTGGCGGGCTTCGATGTGCTGGAGGACCTGCATGGGTTGATCGTTCGGACGATCGCGGAGGAGCCGCCGGTCACCTTTGCCGATGGCGGAGTCATCCGGATCGGGCTGAACGCGGAGTTGGATGAGCTGCGCGAGCTGGGCCGGAGCGGGCGGCAGGCGCTGGTGGCGATCGAGGAGCGGGAGCGCGCGCGGACCGGGATCGGATCCCTGAAGGTGCGCTTCAACTCGGTTTTCGGCTATTACCTCGAGGTGACCAAGGCGAACGCAAAGTCCGTCCCGGCGGACTACGAGCGGAAGCAGACGCTGGTGAACGCGGAACGCTTTACGACGCCGGAGCTGAAGGAGTACGAGGCCAAGATCCTGACGGCGCAGGAGCGGTCCGGCGAGATCGAGCGCAGGATCTTTGCGGAGCTGCGACGAGAGCTTTTAGCGGCTGCCCAGCGAATGCGCGAGACGGCACGGACGGTGGCGCAGATCGATCTGCTCGCCTGCTTCTCGCATCTCGCAGCGCTGCGCGGATGGGTGCGGCCGCAGGTAGAAAACAGCGGCGTGCTTGAGTTTGTGCAGGCGAGACACCCCGTGGTCGAGCGGCGGATGGAGGAGTCGGGCGGCGGGCGGTTTGTGCCGAACTCGGTCTACCTAGATGCGGACGGTGGCCCTGCTGTGCTGCTAATCACGGGGCCTAATATGGGCGGTAAGAGTACCTATCTGCGGCAGTCTGCACTGCTCGTCGTGATGGCGCAATGTGGGTGCTTTGTCCCGGCTGAGCGGATGCTGCTTGGGCTGGTCGACCGGATCTACACGCGAATCGGTGCGAGCGATAACGTGGCGCGGGGGCGATCAACCTTTATGGTTGAGATGACCGAGACGGCCGCGATTCTGAATACCGCGACCTCGCGCTCGCTCGTGTTGCTGGACGAGATGGGGCGTGGGACGGCAACCTACGACGGGCTCTCGCTGGCATGGGCGACGGTCGAGCACCTGCATGATCGGATCGGTGCGCGAACGCTGTTTGCGACGCATTATCACGAGCTGACGCTGCTCTCGGACCGGCTGAAACGGCTGAAGAATCTGCGCGTGACGGTGAAGGAGAACTCCTCCGGGATCGTCTTCCTGCACACCGTTGAGGCGGGGCCGGCGAGCAAGAGCTACGGGATCGAGGTCGCGCGGCTGGCGGGGCTACCTGCTGTGGTGATCGGCCGAGCTCGCGAGGTGCTGAAGCTGCATGAGAAGGCGGAGACGCAGCAGGTTCGCGAGGCCGCAACGGTGAGCGCGCCGAAGTTGCAGATGACGATGTTTACGCCGCTGTCGCAGCGGATCGTCGACCGGCTGGAGGCGGCGGATGTGAATGCGCTGACGCCGCTCGAGGCGCTGAACCTGCTGGCCGAGCTGCAACGGGAGTTGAAGTCATGAAGAGCATGATCGTCGCCGGGGTGATGAGCGGGACCTCCGCGGATGGGGTCGACGTGGCGCTATGCCGGATCTCGGCGGGCAGGGCTGACGGGGGGACGCCGCGGGTCAAGCTGCTGGGACATGCGGCGTTCCCGTACCCGAAGGCGGTTCGGGCGGCGGTGCTTGCAGCGATGGATGCGAAGGCGATCTCGGTCGCGGAGCTCTCGCAGCTGAACTGGCGGCTTGGAGCGATCTATGCGGAATGCCTTGAAAAGGCGGCGGCGAAGTTGGGGCTCAAGGTAGGGCTGATCGGATGCCACGGACAGACGATCTTCCACAAGGGGACGACTGCGAAGTTCCTCGGGGCGCCGGTGCGGTCGACCTGGCAGATGGGCGAACCGGCGTTGATTGCGGAGCAGATGCGTGTGCCGGTGGTGAGCGACTTCAGGCCCGCGGACCTGGCGGCGGGCGGCCAGGGAGCTCCGCTGGTGCCGATGCTGGACTATTGCATGTTCCGCTCGGCGAGGGTGAGCCGCGTGCTGCAGAATCTTGGCGGTATCGGAAATCTCACTGCGATTTCTGCGGGCGCTGCGGCCGATGGCGTGATGGCCTTCGATACCGGGCCGGCGAACATGGTGATCGACGCCTGTATGGAGCGGCTCTTTGGCAAGAGCTTCGATCGCGGTGGCGCGGTGGCACGGCGCGGTCAGGTGCTCAGGAGTGTCGTGGATGAGGTACTAAAGACAGGCTACTTCTCTGCCCTGCCACCGAAGTCGTGCGGGCGTGAGGAGTTCGGCGTGTCGTTCGTGGATGGCTTTGTCGATGCCTGCCGCAAGGCCGGAGGAAGCGACGAGGACGTGGTCGCGACGGCCACGGCGCTCACCGCGGAGTCGGTGCTGGACGCGTATCGGAGGTTCGTGTGGGCACATCTTGGGACGCGAGCTCCGATGGCAAGGATCGAGTACATCGTTGCTGGTGGCGGTGCAAAGAATGCGACGCTGATGCAGATGCTGCGGGACGGGCTTGAACCGCTTGGCGTGAAGGTCCGTCTGATGGAGGAACTGGGTATTCCGGCACAGGCGAAAGAAGGAGTGGCATTTGCGCTGCTGGCGTGGCTGACGTGGCACCGGCTGCCTGGGAATATCATCACCGCGACCGGGGCGGCCCGGCCAGTGATCCTGGGCAAGGTCAGCTATGGCGGGTGAGCGCAAACGGCTTCGGGTATTGCTGGGACGAGCAACCATCGTCTGTCTTCTCGCGGCGCTGGCCGGATGCCAAGGCCGTAGGGAGGATCCGCGGACGGTCGTGATGGTGATCGAGAGTAGTCCGAACAATCTCGATCTGCGCCAGGGAACGGACGCGCAGTCGGAGTGGGTTGGCGGGCTGATCTTCGACGCGCTGGTCAAAAAGGACGAGCACTACGCGCTGCAACCGTGGCTGGCAAAGAGCTGGTACCAGCCCGACCCGCTGACCTGGGTCTTCCATCTGCGAGACGGAGTCCGCTTTCAGGATGGGCGGCCGCTTGAGGCGGAGGATGTTGCCTGGACGATCCGCAGCATGACGGACGGGACGCTGATCACGGCCAAGGGTGGAGCCTTCGCCTCGGTCGCGCGGGTCGAGGTGCCCGATCGGCTGACCGTCGTAGTGCGAATGAAGCATGCCGATGCAGGACTGCTCTTCAACATGAGCGACGGCCTCTTTGGTGTGGTGCCCCGCGGCTCCGGAAAGGACTTTGGCCTGCATCCTGTGGGATCAGGGCCGTTTCGCTTCATCAGTGCGGTGCAGGATAAAGAGGTTGTAGTTGAGCGGAATGCTGCCTACTGGGCTGGTGCTCCCAGGATCGTTCGGGTTCGATTTGCGGTGGTTCCCGATGCGATTACGACGGCGCTTGAGCTGAAGAAAGGCTCGGCGGACATCGAGAGCAACGCCGTCACGCTGGACATGGTGCATGCCCTGCGCAGCGCGCCGAACCTGAAGACGGAGTCAGGGCCGAGCTCAGTCGTGATCTATGCGAACTTCAACGTGGAGGATCCGGTACTGAAGGATAAGCGTGTGCGGCAGGCGATCGCGTGTGCGATGGATCGGCCGGCGATCATCCAGGCGCTCTGGCGCGGCGAGGCGCAACCGGCCAACACGATGCTTCCGGTTGGACACTGGGCCGCGGCGAGCGATGCGGAGCTTCCGCTTTATCCGCACGATGTGGCGCGAGCGAAGGCACTGCTTGAGGCAGCAGGTTTCCACGCGGGTAAAGACGGCGTCAGGCTGAAGATCACGCTGAAGA
>CAZZZQ010000005.1:0-23242 GCA_964658405.1 uncultured Sphingomonas sp. | reverse complement strand
TGTGCTGGAATTGAAAGCGCAGCCGTTCGAAGCAGACAAAGCGCTGTCAATCTGGTCCAACTCCTTGCGAATGAGAGAAATAGGGATTTGAGAAAAAGCACACAGTAACGATGTTTATGTAGCTTTCAGGGTTGCTTATTGCGTAATAAGTGTTACTTTGGGATAGTAACTTTGGTATTGGACTCCCCTGGAGTGCCAGATCAAGGCTTCGAACGAACTGCGAGGCAGACACGTCTTGACCTCGAAGATATCGATATCAATTCCAGTTCCAGGAGACCCCATGAACCTCTTTCGCATATCTGCCCTTAGTTTCTCTCGTCTTGGTAAGAAAGCAGCCTTCGCTGGCGCCGGAGCGATGGCTTTTTCCGCCCTTGTGCTTATTCCCGCGACTGCGGAGGCTGCAACGGCAACCTCATCGTTCCCAGTCACGGCGACAGTTCAGGCAACCTGCACCGTTTCGGCCTCGGCATTGGCGTTCGGCACGTATACGGGCGTTGTCGCGAACTCCACCTCGACTGTGTCGGTGACCTGCACAAATACCACGACCTACAACGTCGGCCTGAATGCAGGGTTGGCCTCGAACGCCACGGTCACAACCCGAAAGATGGCCGGAACCGGGACGAACACGCTCGCCTATGCGCTGTACTCGGACTCCGCGCGTAGCGTTAATTTCGGTCAGACCGTTGGAACAGACACCGTAGCGGGGACAGGGACCGGAGCAGCCCAGGGAATCACGGTCTATGGCCAGGCGACGGCGGGCCAGTACGTTACCCCGGGCTCTTACACCGATACGGTCACTGCAACTGTGACTTACTAGGACTGTGGCCTATTTCACATCGGCCACCACTCCGGCGCGTTCGGCTGTGGTGGCCGGCATCCTCTTCGTCCTGGGCCTCCTTGCTGCGCCTGGAGGATCGTCTGCTGCGCAAGCTCTCGCCGTCCTTCCGGTCAATGTAAACATGGTAGGAGGTGAGAGGTCGTCGACCATTACGGTCGTCAATCATGGCACAGAGCCAACTGCGATCCAGATTCGTGTCTATCAATGGACGCAGGATGACGGGACCGATCGCCTTATCGACTCCTCTGCGGTTCTTGCGAGCCCTCCACTTGCGACGATTGCAGCCGGGGGATCACAGCTGATACGGCTGGTACTTCGACAGGCAGTGGCGACTGACGAAGCGACGTATCGCATCATTCTTGACCAGATTCCTCCTGCCGCTTTGCCCGGCGTGATCCGCGTCGCGCTAAGGATGTCGATTCCGATCTTTGTCGAGCCTGCTTCGAAAGCAGTGGCACAGTTGCAGTTCCATATTGACTCTTCGAAGGGCCAGGACTTTCTTGTGGCAATCAACCACGGTCGCCGGCACGAGGTGGTTCGAGAGACTGTCGTCTCTACGAGCGACGGCAGGACGATGAAGACTGCGTCCAGTGGATCTCCCTATGTCCTTGCAGGAGCGACACGACGATGGTTGATCTCAGGCCAGGGATCACTCCTGGTACCGGGTGAGGCAGTTCGTCTTGCGGGGCGCCTGGATGGAGGAGCGTTTGAACAGCAGATTGAAGTCGTCAAGAATCCGTAGTCCAGCAGGGCGAACTCCTTTGTTGATGAAGGCTGCGCTCGGTTTGCTGCTTCTCTTGATGACTCCCTCTCTGTTTGCTGAGGACGAACCTCTTCTACTGGATGTCCATGTCAATGGCCAGTCGATCGCGAAGATTGGAGAGTTCATGTTGAGAGATGGAGAGCTCATGACGAGGCGCCACGAACTTCTTGAGCTTGGTTTTCGCGATCAGCCCACGTCCGATCCCTCGATGGACGCGTGGATCTCGTTCTCCTATATTCGCGGGCTGACCTGGCGGATCGATCAAGCGACCCAAACCCTCTTTGTCACCACTGGAAATGATCGCCTCGCTTCAACGGTCTTGCAGGTAGAGAGAACGAATGGTCTACCAGGGCGCGTTGAAAGCGGGACAGGACTGACGCTGAACTATGACCTGGTCAGCACGTTCGCGCACCATCTACGAAGTGTGGATGGATCGATGGACATGCGTGCCTTCTCACCATGGGGTGTCTTCAGCAATGGCCTGCTCACACATGCTGCTTCTTCGGCAGGAAGCCAGAGGACTGGAACTGTGATCCGGCTCGACTCTGCATACTCGTTTGCCGATGTGTCTACGCTGCGGCGCTATAGTGCCGGTGACTTTATCACTGGCGGGCTAGGTTGGACACGGCCGGTTCGGCTCGGCGGTCTGCAGTTGCGATCCGACTTCAGCATGAGACCTGATCTCATTACCTTTCCGCTGCCCGTCGTAAGCGGGGCTGCCGCGGTGCCATCCACAGTGGACGTGTTGACCAATGGAACTCTTGCAGCTTCCGGTCAGGTGGCCGGAGGACCCTTCGCCGTCTCTCAACTGCCGGTGGTGACAGGAACTGGTAACGTATCCGTTGTAGTTACAAATGCACTTGGTCAGCAGGTCACGATTAATCAGCCATTTTATGCGAGCTCGGCGTTGCTTGTCCCAGGGCTTCACACCTACTCGGTGCAGGCTGGTGCAGTTCGCCAGGGCTGGGGCTCAGTAAGCAGCCGTTATGGGGGCATGGCAGGCACAGCGACCTATCGGCGCGGCATGACGCCGGCGCTTACGGTGGAAGGCAGTGCCGAAGTCACGGCCTCTACAGTCATGGCTGGTGCTGGTGGGGTGCTTCGGGTCGGGACGCTGGGGGTTGTCAATCTGGCAGCCGCGGGAAGTGCCGGACGGAACGGCTCGGGTGCGCAGCTTACAGCCGGAGTCCAACGAATTGACCGACGCTTCAGCATCGGAGCCAATGCCACGACGTCTACTTCAAACTTTCTTGACGTCGCTGCTGTGAATGGGGATTCCGTTCCCCGGCTTCGGCTCAACGCGAATACAGGCGTGTCACTTCACAGGTTTGGGACGCTGGGAGCGGCGTACGGCAGCCTTGACCAAGATGCATCGCGTTTCACCGTTGTAGCCGCTACGCCCGCCCAGCGAACGCACATTCTGTCCGCCAGTTATTCGCTGCAGGTGCATCACTTATTCTTCTTTGCCAATGCCTTTCAGGATCTGACCTCGAACGGCAGCGGAAGTGTACAGTTCGGCGTCACCGTTCCATTCGGAAGACGCGGGTCGGCCTCAGTCTCAGCGGATCCGGAGGGCGGAGCCCAGGTCCAGCTACAAAAGTCTGTCAGTGTCGTGGGCGACTGGGGGTACCAGGGATATCTCTCTGCGGGCGACGATACGCATGTCTTTGGACAGATTCAACACAAGGGAGCAGCAGGACTGTTATCGGCCGCGATCGATCGCACGGCCGGCGTAACCTCGTTGCGCATGGAGTCGCAGGGCGCGCTCTCCTTCGCGGATAAACATCTGTTCGCGTCGAACACGGTGCAGGATAGCTTCGCGATCGTCGATACCGACGGCATGGCGAGCGTACGTGTTCTCCAGGAGAACCGATACGCGGGGACCAGCAATCGCTCAGGCCATCTCCTGGTTCCAGATCTTCGCTCCTTCGATATCAACCATCTCTCGATTGCGGTCGAGAATATTCCAGTCGACGCAACGATCGATCATACGGAACGAACGGTGCGCCCACAGGATCGATCCGGCGTTGTCGTTCGCTTTCCAATCCGGATCAGTCATGGCGCGTTGCTGCGGCTGATCGATGGATTGGGACATGCTCTTCCAGTTGGAAGCACAGCTACCCTGCGAGCCACGGGCGTGATCGTGCCGGTAGGGTATGAGGGAGAGGCCTACGTTCAAAACTTGGCGCTCCATAACGTGGTCCTGGTAGAGCGACCGGATGGGCGGCGCTGCCATGCATCATTTGATTACCATCCTGTTCCTGAGCAGATCCCGACGATCGGCCCACTCTTCTGCGTGGATAGCAAGCTATGATGTCCCGGGTAAAACTCGCGCTGCTGCTCATGTTCCTGGTGGCCGGCAGTGGCTACAAGTCGTGGGCGGCCAGCTGCCAGATCTCTGCGGTCGCAGTGAACTTCGGTACGTATACCGGGGCGCTCTCGCGGCCCGGAGCTTCACAGATGACTGTGAACTGTACAAGCGGGACCGACTATGATGTAGGGCTCTCCGCCGGGAGTGGGAGCGGCGCCTCTGTGACCACGCGAAAGATGACGAGCTCGGCGTCGGGGACGTTGAACTACCAGCTCTTTCAGAACGCTGCTCGTACGGTTAACTGGGGAAATACAGCGGGTACGGATAGTGTCAGCGGAACCGGAACCGGTGCGGCACAAACACTCAACGTCTATCCGCAGGCAGCTGCCAACCAGGCTGTTGCACCAGGCACCTATACCGATACGATCGCAGTGACGCTCTCCGGAAGCCAGAGCAAGACAACCAGCTTCACAGTGACTGCGACGGTCTCGTCGAATTGCACACTCTCGGTCGCATCCGTCAGTTTTGGGAACTACACGGGTGCCAGGTCCCAGCCGGGCGCGACGCCGATCACATTGAACTGCACGAGCACGGTCACCTTCAACATTGGCCTCGACGCGGGGCAGGGGAGCGGTGCAACGACGACCACTCGAAAGATGACGAGCAAGGCGTCCGGCACTCTCAACTATCAGCTCTTTCAGGATTCAGCCCGCACAACGAACTGGGGAAATACGGTCGGCACAGATACGGTCTCCGGCACCGGCACTGGAGCTTCGCAAACAGTCAACATCTATCCGTCCGCGCCCGCTGGTCAGTCTGCGGCCCCCGGTACCTACAGCGATACGGTCATCGCTACGCTGACATATTAAGCCAGCGCATTGCTCTAGCATCTCTCAGCATGTCCCCCTCTTGCACTCTTCTTATTGCGTACGCGCAAGCATTAGTGATAACGTGGCGAGATGGAAACAGAAAAGGTATTTGACAAGCTGCCAACCACCGTACTGTCGGGATTTCTAGGAGCTGGTAAGACAACCCTCCTCAACCATGTTCTGAATAATCGCGATGGCCTCAGGGTTGCGGTCATTGTGAACGACATGAGCGAGATCAACATAGACTCACAGCTGATCGCTCATGGTGGAGCTGCACTGAGCCGGACCGAAGAGACCCTGGTCGAGATGACGAATGGCTGTATCTGCTGCACGCTTCGTGACGATCTGCTGCAGGAGGTGTCCCGGCTTGCACGCGAAGATCGCTTTGACTACCTGCTGATTGAGTCAACCGGCATCTCGGAGCCCATGCCTGTCGCGGCTACGTTTTCTTTTATCGATGAGACGGGACGATCTCTGTCCGAGGTAGCCAGGCTGGACACGATGGTGACGGTAGTTGATGCGTCGCAATTCCTGAAGGACTTCTATTCCTTCGAGGATTTACGCGACAGGAGAGCGGCCTTGAGTGAAGACGATGAACGCTCAATTGCCGATCTGCTGATCGACCAGATCGAGTTCGCAAACGTCGTGGTCCTTAATAAAGCGGACCTCATCAGCACGTCCGAGCTGGAGCGGCTCAATCAGATCATCAGACACCTTAATCGAAGTGCGATGGTGCACACCAGCGTAAGAGGTGTTCTTCCGCTCGATATCATTTTGAATACCAATCTCTTTAGCATGGAGGAGGCCGAGGCATCGCCAGGATGGGTGCAGGAGCTGAATGGGGATCATCTGCCGGAGACGGAGGAGTATGGGATCGGCAGCTTTGTATATCGCGCTCGGCGTCCCTTTCATCCGGGGCGACTGGAGACCCTGACGGATGAGGGGTTTCCGGGAGTGCTGCGCGCAAAGGGTTTCATGTGGCTGGCCTCCAATCACAATGAGAGGATCCTGTTTTCGCTGGCAGGAAGCACGCTCTCGTTTGAGCCATCGGGCCTATGGCTTGCCGCCACCCCAGCGGAGGAGTTGGATGGGGATGCTGATCTGCAGGAGTACCTGGCGAAGGTATGGGAGGCAGGCTTCGGAGATCGTCGGCAGGAGCTTGTCTTTATCGGAGTGGAGATGAACAAGGGCCTGCTCGAAGCACGATTGGCGGCGGCTCTGCTTACCGATCAGGAACTTGCTGCAGGAGTGGACGTGTGGGAAGGCTACGACAATCCGTTTGCGGCATTGTTTACAGAGAGGAGCGCCAATGTCTAAGGTTTGCGCCGCTACCGGTAAGCGTCCACTGAGCGGTAACACAGTGTCGCATGCGAACAACAAGACGCGTCGTCGGTGGGAGCCCAATCTGCATTGGAAGAAGATCTGGGTTGCCTCCGAGAGGCGCTTTGTGAAGATGCGAGTCAGCGCGCAAGGCTTGCGGACAGTGAGGAAACTGGGCTACGAGGCCGCCATGCGAAAGCACGGGGCAAGAAAGGAAGGAAAGCGATGAGGACGATCGTCAAGCTGCAATCGACTGCGGGGACGGGGCATTTCTACACAACGACGAAGAATCCGAGGTTGAAGAGCGAGAAGATTCAACTTCGAAAGTATGACCCTGTGGTCCGCAAGCATGTCTTGTATCGCGAGACCAAGGCGTAGTGCGATCATGACGGTACAGCGCGCCTCCATTCCAACACGGCTGCAGAGGAGAGGCAGCAGGCTGATGAACCAGCAGTGCTGGCTTTGGGGGCAGGATGTCAGGAGGGCTTCCGGAAATCTCCTGCTTGAGCGCGGATTCTGCAGGCAACGGGCCGACGACGGGAGCGCTGCTTCCAGCCAATACACGCTGCATCTCGAGGGCGGCCGATGGATAAGTCTATGGGGCTTCGGCGTGATGTTTGGAGAGCAGGACCGAGGGACCTATCTCAACCGTTTTGAGTTTGTGCCGCGCGTTGTGCCTGTCGCAGACGGCCGCTGGATGCGTGCCGACGCGTTCCGCGGCCTTGACGTTGCGGGTGATACGAGTGCGTTGCAGGAGTTGGCGGGTTGGATTGCGGAGTATGAGCGATGGGTGCTCGAAGTGATCAGCGTGGACTACCGTGAAACCTGCCTCCGCAGTTGGAGGAAGCGAGTGATTCCTTCGTTAGAGCTTCCGTCGGCGTGGGACGAACTGGCTGTCGGGCTCTCGAAAGCCTCGCTTGAACTAGCGAGCCGAAAGAGGGTTACGCGCATGCGGGAGGCCTCAGTCGCACTTCGAGCAGGTCCCGTACACGAATAACTCGTGCGTTGCGTACTTGAAGCCGCGCGGGAGCTTTGGTCGTTGCATCTCGCAGCCCACAAGTTCGTGGACCGCGCGGCAGACGTTACATTGAAAGTGGTGATGGTGGGCTTTCCCTGACACTTCATAGCGTGTCGAGTCCCCGGGAATAGCAACCACGGTCAACCAGTTCTCTTCGACAAGAGTATTGATGTTTCGATAGATGGTCGCGATGCTCAATGCATCCACTGACCTCTGCGCATGGGTCAGCACCTCGTCGGGGGAGAGGGGTCGGTCAGCTTCAATGAAGGCTGCCCTGATCGCATCTTTCTGTCTGGTATTTCTAGTCTGAACTTGAGTAGTCACCGTGTGATAATTCTATTCGTTTGATAAAGACTTCTCAATCGCGATAAACACAGCTTCGGAGTGTCCTTTGCGTTCACCTGAGTAAGCGCTGCTTGCAGAGGGATCGATGCAAGCCTTTCTCTGGAAGGCGATAATGCTGTCTCGTCTGTCTAGACCGAATCGTGGAAGATCCTCGCGCTTTCATACACTTTTGAGAGAAGTGGCTTTTCGAAGTAGACCTCCTTTTCGTCTTCTAGAACCATGGTCATCTCGTCGGCATCCATCGCCTTCGCGTAGAGATGACCCTGGCCGAGGGTGCAGTCCATGTTGAAGAGATAGTTTCTTTGTTCGACGGTTTCGATGCCTTCCGCAATCACCTTGAGACTCAGCGAACGTCCCAGTTGGATGATGGATTTTACGATTGCCTGCGTCTCAGGAGAATCCGTCATGCTTCGAACGAAAGACTGGTCAATCTTCAATGTATCGAAGGGAAGTTGGCGCAGATAGCTCAGCGACGAGTAGCCGGTGCCGAAGTCATCCAGTTCAAGGCCGATGCCGGCGGTTCGCAGTTGAGAGAGCCCTCCGACAGCGCTGTCGATATTACCGATCAATGCGCCCTCTGTGATCTCGAGGCTGAGGTGGCCCGGTAACGCACCCTCCTCTGCGAGGATATCGAGGATCATATCGACCAGATTGGGATCATCGAACTGCTTTGGCGAAAGGTTGACCGAGATGGTCAGGTTGGGTGAGACAGTGCTCCTCCATTTGGAAAGCTGTCGCAATGACTGGCGGAGAATCCAGTACCCGATTTCGATGATCTGTCCGCTCTCTTCTGCCAGCGGAATAAATTGGGTCGGAGGGATGATTCCGAGTTCTGGATGGACCCAGCGCACCAGCGCCTCGATGCCGCAGATCTGTGCTGTTTCCAGCAGAACCTTCGGCTGGTAGTGCATGACAAATTGCCCATCTTCGACTGCATGCTGCAAGTCGGCTTGCAGATGGGCGGTCAACTGGGCGTCGACTCGCATGTGCTTCTCGAAGATGACGGGTTGCGCGTTTCCAAGTACTCTCGCTTCGTGAACCGCGACACGAGCGGCTTCGAGGAACATTTCGGGGTTAGGATATTCACCGTCGTCGATCGCTACGCCGACGCTTGCAGTGACTGAGATCGGCCTGGATGCTCCGCACAGGATGGGTCGACTGAGGATAGCCAGAATGCAATTGATGTAAGTAAGAAAATCAGCTTTTTCCGGAAGACCTCGAAGAAGGATTGCGAACTCTTTTTCCCCGACCCTCGCCACGATGCTCTTGCCGTCGGTTCCGAGGGTGGACTCCAACCGTCGCGTCACCTCTGTCAACACCTTATCGCCCACCTCCTGACCAAAGGAGTCATTGATTCGTGAGAACGACTTGAGGTCCACGATGAGAAGGCCCAGCGGGCAGCTCGGATCGAACGGATCTTCCATTCCGTCTTCTACATGCTCCATCAAAGATCTTCGGTTCAAGCTTCCAGTAGTTGGATCGATCAAGAGCTGATCGGTGATGTCACGCATGGAACCTGCAATGCGAAGGATCGTGCCGGACTCGTCGCGCACGATCCTGCCGCGATTCCGGACCCATCTCCATCCCCCATCTGCATGACGAATTCTGTACTCACCTCTGAAGTCCGATTGCGTACCTTCCTTCCAGGCGTTGATCTCTCCGGTGGCTCGCAGGCGGTCTCGAGGACAAAGCCTGTCGAGGAAGTCTGAGATAGTGCCTGTAAATTCCTCGGGTTGCAGGCCTAGGATTCGTTGGAATTCCGCTGAATAGTAGGCCTCGCGCGTGATCTGGTTAAAGTCCCAGATTCCTTCGCTCGCTGCCAGAGCTGCAATGTGGTATCGCTCCTCCAATCGCCGGAGACTCTCTTGGTGCATCTTTCTTTCCGTGATGTCGCGGAAGAAGATTGCGAGCCCGTTACCGCTTGGATGAACGTGAACTTCGAAGTAACGCAGGAGATGCTCGCAGGGACCTTCGAACGAAACCATCTTTTTCTCTGCGGACGCCTGGCGGAAAGCGGTCTCGAAGATCGTGCCGGCCAGACTTGGAAATGCGGTCCATAGGTCCTCGCCAAGCAGGTTACGAATCTGGGCGAAACCTTTGAACGCATTCTGATTGAGAAAAGTGATCTTCCAATCTTCCCCAACCAGAAGTACGCTATCGCTGGTCGACTCGAGGATCAGGCTTGCGTGCCGGGCTGCAACAAGAGCCTCCTCTTCCTGGCGCCTCAAACGCATCGGGAGCAAGCGCTGCTCGATCAGCTGGAAAGCAAGAACGGCGAAGCGTTTGATAGCCGCAATCTCTTCGGGCCCGAAGGCCTCCTTCGGGACGACGTCATACAGGCAGAACGTCCCGATCTTATGGCCGCTGGGCTCGACGAGAGGCATTCCTGCATAGAACCGGATCTTTGGACCTCCGAGGACATGCGGGCTTTTTGCGAAGCGCTCGTCATTCAGGCTATCCAGGATGACAAGCGGCTCATCCTCCAAAAGAGCGTAGCTGCAGAACGATTCATCGCGGGATGCATGACGCATCTCAGTGCCGAAGGCAGACTTGAAAAACTGGGTATCCTTTCTAACTAAAGTAATCAGGCAGAGGGGAACCTTGAACGTAAAGGCTCCGAGCGCTGTCAATTCGTCGAAGGCAACCTCATCCTGGGTGTCCAAGATGTAATAGCTATCCAGGGCACGCAGCCGGTCTATTTCATCTAGAGGAAGTGGTGCAGGTTTGAAGACTTCGTTCATGAGCACCTTCATTACCGTTCAAATGTAGTGCGCTGTCTTCAAGGTGTTTCGCGCGGCTCACAGCAGGCGTTCGCGAAGGAGATGCAGAGAGAGCAGGGTGATGCATTCCGCGCGTGCACCGATCGCTTGCGGCGGTTTCTCGTCGGTCTCCAGTTGAAGAATGCTGCGGACCATCGGCCCGCCGGTCAGCATAGACATGAATAGGACTGTCGCCTCCGCGTGTTGCGAACTTCTATTTCGCCGGCAGCGCACCTGGCATCGAGGAGTTGTTTGAGGAGTTCGAAGAGCTTAGCCGGTCCGCCTTCAAAAAATAGTTGGGTAAGGCCAGGTATTGATCCCTGATCGCCTGTGAGCAGGCGCACGATGTACGCGGTTTCGACATCCGAGACTATGGTTGGAAGCTCCCGTGCAACCAGATGAATCGTCTGTTCAAAATCACTCCCTGGGTCCGGCTTCGGTGGAAGCTCTCGAAAGGTCATGCACCGCCTCTCGACGACCGCGGCATAGTGCCGTTCCTTTGTGAAAAACTGCGCGTAAAGGGTTTCGAGCGCGCATCCAGCGGCGCGCGCGATCCTGGCCGTTGTGGCACGTGAGAATCCGACCTCTGCGACGATCCGAGAGGCAGCTTCGAGCATTCGGAGTGCTCGAGCATCAAGATCCACTTTGGATCGCCCTTTGAGTACGCTCATTGAAGTCACAATATCGCTTGTTACTATAGTGTACAACGTTTGGGTCTACTGCTGGTAAAAGGTGTTTTTCAGTAGTTACTGGGGAGGATCTCGCATCAGTTGTGCGCTTAGGGATACCGTGGCATCTCGGACTTGATTTCACTGCGTTAATTCGTCCATGGCCTGGAATGGGGTCCACGCTTGTCGGTCATGATCTTGGTTTCTCGCACCGTCGGATTCGCTGATCAACTCTGGCAAGCCTCGACTGATCGAAGATGCCACTTCAATCGCATACATAGCCTGATGACAAATAGTCACAGTCGGCAGCATCAAGCTTCTGCCGACTGTGACTCATAAGACGGAATGTTGGTGGCAAGACAATGCCGGTTGCCCGCAATACAGATCAGGCAACCGGCGTGGTCGATGGAACGTTAGCTTGTAGAGTTGGGAGGCCGTTAAGGCTTCGGTGCAGACTTGCTGTTATTGCTGCGATCGTCGTCTGGAAGCTGGTGATCCGGGTCAACGGTAACGGAAGAGATCGCCGTCTTCTGCTCGGAGCTCCAGACGTAGGTTGTCTTGTTCAGCCATGTCTCGACGGGCAGGCGAAGACGGGTCTTTGTGCCATCCACGAATACGATCTCCACCGTCGTTGGCAGCACGAGCTGGCCGCGATTGACGATGGTCATGGATGCGCCGTCGATCTTCTCGACCGCCACATCGTAGCGCCAGTTGTTGAGGTACCAGCCGCGCCAGAACCAGCCGAGGTCTTCGCCCGCTTCACTCTGCATGGCACGAAAGAAGTCTGAGGGTGAGGGGTGTTTGTAGGCCCAGTCGCGCATGTACTTCCGGAAAGCCCAGTCGAAGCGGTCTTTGCCCAGGATCTGCTCCCGGAGCAGAACCATACCATAGGCACCTTTGAAATAGCTAAGCGGATGACCAAGCTGGCCGGTGTAGTTGTCGGCAGGGACCATGAGGTTGGGCGCGTCAGGGTTGTCGAGGACTTTGAGGATCTGGTCTGCTGGCTCGCCGCCGGCAGAGTATTCGCTGTCACGCTTGGGGCCATACTTGCCGTTCGAGTAAAGGTCAGACTCTTCGATATCGATGAAGGTGTTGAAGCCTTCGTCCATGAAGGCATGGCGGCGTTCGTTCGAGCCGACGATCATTGGGAACCAGTCGTGGCCGATCTCGTGCGCGGTGACCCAGAAGAGGAAGCTGTCCTTGTCGTCGATGCCATCAAAGACGACGCCGGGATACTCCATACCGGTGGAGAAGCCCGCGACGCTGATCGCAGCCGGCCACTCATAGGGATACCAGTGCTTCGAGAAGTTCTCAACCGAGTTCTTGACGTATTCGGTCGATTTATCCCAGGCGTTGGGGCCTACACTCTCCGGCGGATAGACACTCATCGCCAGCGAGGTCTTGCCGTTTGGTAGATTCATGCGTGCGGCATCCCAGACAAACACCGGGGAGGCGCTCCACACAACATCGCGCGTGTGATCCATGTGGAAGTGCCAGGTCAGCGTGCCGTCCGTCCTTGGACGCGAGGCGGGATCATTCACCTCTTCGGGTTTTCGTATGTAGACGGTCGCGTCGCTCTTTCGAGCGGTTTCGAGGCGATCAAGCTGTGTTTTGGTGAGCACATCCTTTGCGTTGACCAGCTCTCCGGAGCCTACGACGATCATCTTCGAGGGAACTGTGACGTAGTAGTCGAAGTGGCCGTACTCCAGGTAGAACTCGCTGCCGATGTAGGGAAGCGTGTCCCAGCCGCGCAGGTCGTCATAGACACACATGCGGGGATACCACTGCGCCATGTCGTAGATCTCACCCTGCTTTGACATGCCCCACGAGGTGCGGCCGCCCCATACCCCGGGGATCGCATAGTGGTAGCGAATGTGAATCTTCAGCTGACCACCCTTTGGAGCCAGAGGTTCGGCAAGCCGGATCTGCATGCGTGTGTCATCGACGATGTAGTCGGCCTTCCGGGTCTGTTTCCCGGACTCAATCTCCACTGTGTCAAACACAAAGCCCTCGGTCGATGTGACTACGGGAGCCGCAGAGGCTGTGTCCGAACTTGGACGACGTCCGCGACGGGAACTCCCGCTTGCCAGATGCGATCGCGAGTCCTTGCGATAGATGTTCTGATCGAGCTGCACCCAGAGGCTGGTGAGAGTGTCAGGGCTGTTGTTCGTATAGGTGATGACCTCGGTTGCGGCGAGTTGCTTTTCCGGCGCATGCAGGTCGGCGTGCAACTCGTAATCGGCGTGATTCTGCCAATAGCCCGGACCGGGTGCCCCGTTACTGGAACGGTAGACGTTGACCGGATCGGGAAGCGTCAGTGGTTCGAAGGTGACTCGTGGATCGAACGCGGGAGGCAGTGCGCTGGGAGCAGCCTGCGTTTGGGCACGGGATAGCGTGCCGCACAGCAGCAGACAAGGGAGACCGAAATACAAGGAAAGACGTGCAAACCGCATGGGGGGGCCTCGATCGATTGGTTGGTGTAATGTGTTGACGATCCCGCGGCGAGGAAGTTGCAGAAAACAGTGATCTACTTCAATGTTCTTCATCGAATCGCTTCGTGACTCAAGATGAGCTTCGACAGAGGACCGGCGACTGTAAGGTGTCTGGACTAGCCGGACCTTGCAGGTAGGGACGCACAGTGCTGTGACGTTCATGCTCACATCAGACGTTGACGCATAGCGTTCGTCTCCGATCAAAATATTCCGGCGAAGTCGCTCTCTGAAGCGGCTAAGGGAGAGGTCTCTCAGAATGGTCTAAGGGTAAATTGGGGGCCGCGCGTGGCTCTACGTATTGAACATCGCTGAGCCTGTCTGTCCTGAAGTTGACCTTGATCCAAGGTGACGTCTACAGGATTGGAAGCGCCTGCTGCCAAGGCGTCAGAGGTGGCCTTTTTTCAGGGCATAAAGTATGCGGCCCCACGCAAACTTCCGCCGGCTTCACGTAAGCCCCGTGCTTTCTTCAACCTAGGCACTCAAAGAGAAGCACCTCTGCCACCCTTCTTCTAAAACGATTGATCTCGGTTATTTGGTGTTTGACAAACGTTTCTTCATGTCTATAAAAAGTCCCCTTAGCGAAACGTGTCGGTTCTTTTCCAGATCGTACGGAAGGGAACCCGCGGCAGCTTTGCTTCACCCCATTGCACGGCCTAGAGGAGCACCAGATGACCAAGCAACCGCATTTTGCCGACGAGCTATTGCTCCGTCGGAAGTATCAGCTTCGAGGCTGTTTCCTCGGTCTAGTCGCAGCAGTTTCGTTGACGGGCGTAGGACTTGCCCAGGGTACAACTGCAAACCTGGGTGGAATCGTAACGGACTCCACGGGAGCCGCCGTCACCAATGCGACCGTTGAACTGAAAAATGAAGCAAGCGACGACAGGCGCAGCTCAGTGAGCAATCGTTCCGGAGTGTTTTCCTTCTCCGGTGTTCCAATCGGAACCTATGATATCCAGATCACCGCACAGGGCTTCAAGAAGTTTGAGCAGACCGCGATTCACCTCGATCCGGGCGACCAGCGTTCGGTTCGCGACATTCACCTGGAGGTTGGTGGCAGCACCGATGCGATTACAGTTAGCAGCGCCTCTGACGCCATCAATCTTGACTCGGGTGAGCAAAGCTCTCTGATCTCGGCCGAAGATATCAAGCATCTTTCCGTAGAAGGCCGCGATGTCACGGAGCTCTTCAAGATCCTGCCGGGCTTCGCCATCTCACGGGGCGGCGGCGGCAACGTCGATAACCAGACCTATGATCCTTCGCAGGTCTCGATCAACGGCGCGCTCGGATCGTATGCGGCGAATGGAACGCCGCTGAATGGCGTGGCGCTGCTGTCGGATGGAGCAGACGTGACCGATCCGGGAAACTTTGGCGGCGCGATGCAGAACGTGAACTACGAGCAGGTCGCTGAGGTAAAGGTTCAGACCTCCAGCTTTACCGCGGACAACGCCCGCGGACCAATCGTAGTCAACGCAGTCGGTAAGTCAGGCGGCAGCAGCTATCACGGCTCGCTTTATACCTTTGCGCGAACCTCTGAGCTCAACTCGACCGACTGGCTTGCCAACTACACTGGGCAGCAGAAGCCACCGGATCGGCAGGTCTATCCTGGCTTCACCTTCGGTGGGCCGGTTCTGATCCCCGGAACGAACTTCAATCGTCAACGTAAGCTGACCTTCTTCGTTGGCGCAGAGGAGTATGCTCAGAAGAACAGCTATGCCTATGGAAGCGCCTCCAGCGCGATCCAGCACGCCCTTGTTCCGACGGCAGCGATGCGTAACGGTGACTTCAGCGCGGCCCAGCTTTCCACCTATCTTGGACCGCTCTACCTGCCGGCAAACGGAGGCCCTGGCTGCACGGGTAGCGATGCAAATATCTGCTATCTACCGCAGACCGGTCCCCAGGGCCAGGCACTCACGAACGGCAATATCAGCAGCTATCTCGACCCGCTCTCGAAGCTGATCTTCAACACCATGCCGCTGCCAAACACAGCAAGCAACGGAAGCTATAACTTCATCCAGACGAATCTAGTCGACAACGATCTTTACCAGGCCAAGGGCCGTGTGGACTATGCAATCTCCGACAAGAACAAGTTCTTCGGGGTTTACAGCGTGGAGCGCGGAACCAACGGCGTTCCGCAGGTGGAGTACTACTCGCCAAGCGGTCCGCTGGGTGGAATCAATACGCCGGGTGGCGGTCTTCTCAGCACCATCAACTCCCAGATCGCCAGCTTGAACTTCACGACGATCTTCGGACCAACCCTCACCAACGAGCTCTATGCAGCTGGCGGATATCTAAACCAGACCTTCATCCCGAAGAATCTGGCGGCGACGCAGGGGAACCCCTACCAGGGACTCTTCGCGAATGGCAGCACGGTATTGCCGGCGCTGGCTGACTATGGAACGAACGGGCTGCCCCTCTCGCTGCTGCCCGATGGCAGCATGGGTGGTATCTATGCCAAGAAGTTGATTCGCACCTTCGGTGATAACGTCACGAAGGTGATCGGAAAGCATACGCTGCGGGCCGGTGTCTTCTACCAGCTTGACAGCAATCACCAAGTGCTTCCGTTTATCCAGACGAATGGAGCAATTGCGCTTTACTACTTCGGCGAAACCTTCACCGATCCGGTTGCCGGCACGGTCCATGACACCGGCGCTGTCAACAGCGGCAACGGTGGAAACTACCTCGCGAACTTTGCTGAGGGTCACATCTTCTCCTACAACCAGAGCAACTTTCAGCCTGCCCCGAATCTTTTCTTCTTCAACCTCGATGGATATATTCAGGACCACTGGCGTCTTAACTCGCGTCTAACCGTAGACGCAGGCATTCGGCTGGAGCACTTTACGCCCTGGGGTGATGCGCACGGGCAGGGACTTCCTGTCTTTGATCCGGCCGCCTACGCTGCAGGAACCAACCCAACCCTTCCAGGCTTTCTCTACCATGCGATTGACAAGAGCGTTCCCGTCGCAGGTCTCGGAACGCGATGGGCCTATGTAGAGCCGCGGTTTGGTTTTGCATGGGATGCCTACGGCGGTGGAAGGACGATCGTTCGTGGCGGCTTCGGCTACTACCGCGCGCATGACTCTT
This sequence comes from uncultured Sphingomonas sp., assembly GCA_964658405.1. GTDB lineage: Bacteria > Acidobacteriota > Terriglobia > Terriglobales > Acidobacteriaceae > Edaphobacter. Next base: position 6,778 of record CAZZZQ010000005.1, on the reverse strand, counting down.
CTAACGATGCCGACAGCGGTCTCGGAACGGTGCAGGGACAGCGCAACGTCTCCATCAGCGGTCCGATACAGCTGTCCTCAATCAGCGCCCTTGCTGCAACGGCGACAAGCTCGACTGGCTTCACCAACGACACCTCTGCGTATGGCTTCATGCGCGGCGATGATGAGCAGCCTCAGGTAAAGACGTATAACCTTGCCGTCGATCAGAGGCTCCCGGGACAGATGATCCTCGAGGTCGCATATGTCGGCAACAACAGCAACCACATCCTCAACGACGGATCGTCGCAGCCAACCACGCTGGACGATATCAACGCGCTTCCAATCGGCTCGCTGTTCAAGCCGCAGCCCGGCACTCGCGGCTTCGCTGCAGGAACGGTGTACCCGCTGTTTGCTCCGCTAGGCAGCACCACGTCGAACTCAACGGTGGGCGGTCTTGACCAGGCTCATATCGACTCGTTCAAGAACTACCCGTTGTACAACCACCTTTATGTCTCGCAGCATAATCTTTACGCCAACTACAACGCTCTCCAGGTTGCGGTCGCAAAACAGGCAGGGAGGGCGCATGCCTCGGTCAACTACACGTTCTCCAAGGCGCTCGGCGTGCTCGGTGGTTACAACAATGGGTATCCGAGCGATCCGTTCAATCTGCATAACAACTACCAGGAGGAGACGTACGATCATCGCCACATCTTCAATGCGGCGTACTCTTATCAGTTCGGCAATCTAGTGAAGAGTCACCTGGTTGGACTTGCTGCCAATGGATGGGAGATCTCAGGCATCTCGAACTATCAGAGCGGCTCGAATCTGCCTTCGATCAATAATCCGCAGTTCGGTCTTGGAGGCACACTCAACGTCCCGAACGGCGCATCTGTCGCGACGCCGAACGGTACCAGTGTTTGTGCAACGACATCAACCTGCGCCCTCGGAGTCAGCAACACCAATATCCTTGGAACGCCGGACGTCAATCTTCAGCCCCTTGTCCTGTTCAGCCCGAAGAATGGTCTGGGCAAACACCAGTACATCAACCCCGCTGCGTTCGGTGTGCCATCCGTCGGGACCAACGGAGCCTATCGTTATGGATTTCTTCCAGGGCCGGGCTTCTTCAACACCGACCTGACGTTAGCGAAGAGCTTCCGCGCAACGGAGAAGAGCAGCGTTCAGCTTCGCGTGGCGGCCTTTAACTTCATCAACCATGGCAATAACAGCTTTACCAGTGTTCAACAGACTGCATACACGTTGAACTTCAACAACACCGTCGCTGCATCAGACATCAATGCAGCTTTGAATGGCTCACGCAATGTCAATGCGGGTTTTGGCTCCGCACCGTTGCGAGAGGGGCGTCGCATCATGGAGCTTGCTCTACGATATGACTTCTAATGCAGCGTTGTGAATCAATAGGATGGGCGCGCATCATGCGCGCCCATCTTATTTAGAAGTGGGCGTCGAAGCCGCGCTCTTGGTGGTCAGCTGTAGACTTCCTACCCGCCGGGTTGTCAGATCCTCAACTGCGAGCATGATGAAGTCTGCACCTTTTGCGACATCGATCGTCTGCTTTGCCGGAGTACCAATACGACCGGCGATCTCCATCTGTGACGCAGTGTAGTGTGTCTCGATCACGTCCATTGTCCGGCTCAAGATATCGCCACTGGTGTTGTACGCGATGGCTGCGACGCGAAAGCGCGCGTGATTCGTGCCGTCCGCAGCAGTCTGAAAGGAGAGATCTTTCGCCGGAATTGCAAACTGAATCTGGAGGTGTGACCGTGCGCCTGCCTCAACCTGGACCCTTGCTTCAAAGATGATCGGTGCTTCGGAAGAGTCACTCATTGAAGTTACGTCTCCCGCCGCGGCCATTGTGTTGCCCTTGATCGGCTTACCGGCGTCTCCTCCAGTGCCTGCCGTGAGAGCAGGCCTGATGCTGTCGCCGGCGACATAGCCTTTGCGGTAGTGCGCGATGTATGGACCGTCAACCTTCAGGCTTACCTTGTGCCACTTGCCGTCCGCAGCGTAGGGGTTCGGCCGGTACGAGAGCGTATAAGAATCTTGCTCAGTCTCGACCGCGGAGGTGATGATTTTCGCCAGCTCGTTTTGACTGTAGTAGGCCCTCCCCCCGGTAGCCTCTGCGAGATCGTCCATGGCGTTGTACGAGCCCCCGACCTGTTGTGCGTCACTGGCCTGAGGGCTGGGGGCGGTTGACGGATCGTTCGCCATCGCTGTGGTGTTGCCCGCAGGATTGTAGGCGACGCTTGCGTTGACAACGCCTCGCACATCAACCGGATAGACTGCAATACGCGCCTGCTCCAGCGCGCGGAATGCTTCCCTGGTGTAGGCCTCCGACTGAGACGCGTTGTCTCCGGTGCCTGCTGCACCGAACCCAGGTTGAACATAGAGCGGGAAGCGGCCGGCAAACCAGAGGAGCGCTTTCCTGCCGGGTACAGACCTCAGGTAGGCCGAGACGTTGTAGAGCTCATCGATTGCATTGGCGTACGTGCCCGAAACGGGCCGGGACATCGTTGGAACGCTGTGGTCGACCGCTGCCATCAGCAGGGAACGGTCTGACGTGAGCGACTGTATGAGCACTGGGGCGCCACGGCTGGCCGAGCGAAACACGACAACTTCTGTCCCTTGCGGCATCGTTTTGAGGAACTGGATCATCTGGAGGCGGAGATACATTTGATCTCCCAACTCCATTCCGATCGGATCGACCAGCATCACCGTTACGACGCCCTGATTTGCGTAGAGGGAAGCATTGCTGTACGTTCCCGCCGGGCTCTGCAGGGTGTGTGATGGTGTCGCTGCTTTAGTGTTTTCTCCAAAATCGATGATCGTCTGATCCAGCCCATCATCCTCTAAGTGGAAGGCTGCTTTGGGAAGACCTTTGACGAGATTGCCTTTCAGATCAGTGACGGATATGTCTTCTACAACAAGCCGCGTCGTGGTGGAGAGCTTGTAGACGGGATCTTGATCCGCGGCTGCACTCGTGGCTCCGGCGGCAGGCGTCTGGGCTGATGCCGGGTAACTTAGAAGAGAGGAGGCTGCTATCAGAAGAAAGACCGCACGATCATGCATTGCCAGGATGCCTCCAACGAAAGGAAATCGGAACTGCCACGCGCCTCAATTGGATGCTCAAAGCGCCGGCAGCGATCATCGTTCAGAAGCGGGCGCAACCTAGCTTCGAGTGCATGACGAGCAGGTTATATTGAGATCCGCAAGTTGGCTCGAATGTGCAGGCCTGCGTGCGGATTCACATTCGAGAAGTCTTTCCCTTACAGCTTCTTAGAGAGTGATGCTCTTACAAGTCATACTTCAATAAACTGCACGCGAGGAGTTTCGCAGATCAATACCGTTTAGAAATCAATACGGAGTGCGAGCTGATAGCTCGGCTGCGCTTGGCGATCCGTCGTTCCCGGGTTAGCGCGACGGACCGATCTATCCTTCGGCTACCGATTCAGTGAGCGACCGGCTCTCCAATCGAGTGCGCGGAGGTACAGTCAGGAGGCTGCCGGCAGCCCCACGCCCCGAACGATCAAACGGTATCTCTGCTCTGAGTGCAGCGAGTCAAACGCCGGATCCGTCTGGATCCACAAGAGTCCTACAGCCCGCTGGCGGTATGCCTCTTCGAGCAACTGCAACGCCTCTTCCCGGTGGCCAAGCTTCGCCTGCAGGCTCGCCATCTCGACCGGCGTCACATACCTGGTCTGTGCTCTCTTGCGCAGGCCATCCATCTTCCATTGAAGAACTGCCTGATAGCCACCTCGCTGAAAGGCCTGGCGCAGGCTATCGGCAAGAGTTTGATGTTCGTTAAGAATTAAACTCTTCGCGAGCGCATCGACAGACTCCGCCTGCCTTCCCATGCGTTCGTAGATCACATGCGTAAGCCAGATCAGGATGGAGTCGCTTGGGTAAGCGATCAGTTTATCGTTGGCCTCCTGCAGGGCCGCATCGTACTGTCTTGCCTCCGACAGGGCCAGCGCCATCGCCCATGGACGCCTGAACGGGTCGAGGTCTGTTGCCCGGCGCTGGGCCTCGATTGCATCGACCTGACGATTGTCCGCAGCGAGAATCTTCGCTCGCAGGTGGTGGGCCTCCGCGAATGCAGGGTCCAGATCGATGGCGCGTAGAGTCTCTGCTTCCGCTTTCGCGAGATCCCAATGGGCTGCCAACGCCGTTCCGGCCGCAGCCAGGTGAGCCTCCGGCAGGGAATCATCAAGCGCGAGGGCGCGAGAGGAGGCAAAGTCCATCGCAGCGAACGAATCAGCAGGACTCAACTCTCCTTTCACCGCACTCGCTTCGTAGTAGGTCGCAAGGCCGCTCCAGCCGAGTGCGTAGTCGGGCTGCAACTCAGTGGCTCGCTTGAAGTAGGGGCCTGCCTGCTCCGTATGGTCGGTAAACCAGAGATACCGGCCGTGTTGATAAGCATCATGGGCCTCCGGACTGACATAGGCTGGCGTGCTCTGCTGAGGGACGCTGCTCTTGAGTTGCTTCGCGATGGCCTGCGCCGTATCCTTCGGCAGCGACACCAGCCCGCGAGAATCCCGATCGTAGCTCTCTGCCCATACATGCCGGTCGTCCGCGGCCTCAATCAACTGGACGGTCATGTGGGTCTTTTCTCCGCTCCTGCTGATTGAACCCTCGAGGATAGCGTCGACGCCAAGCTCCCGGGCGATCTCGGGGAGCGGGCGATGCACGCCTTTATATTGCATGACGGACGTGCGAGATGTAATCCGGAGGGTGGAACTCTTTGCCAGCATTGCGATCAGCTCATCCGTCATCCCGTCAGCGACGTACTCCTGTGCGGGCTCACCGGTCAGATTCTGCAGCGGAAGCACCGCCAGGGACCGAATCGCGATGCCCGCTCCTCGCGATCGATGTGAGACCCCCCAGGAGAGCACTGCTCCGGCAGTAAGAACCGCAGCCCCGGCGCCGGCCCACGCGCGGTAGCTTCGCCGCTTTTCAGGGAGTGTTTGTGAAGGGAGCCTGACGGGAAGAGCAGCCGCCAGCATGGGTAGTGATTCCATAGTCTGCGGAGCCTCCGGGAGAACAAGCTCCTCTTCGACCACCCCGATGAAGCGGTATCCCTTGCCCGTGACCGTGCGGACAAATCGCGGCTCTCCTGTGGTGTCCATCAGCACCTGCCGGATCTTGCGGACAGCGGTGTTGATGCCATGCTCCGTGTCGACGAAGACCTCTTGTTCCCACAGCCGTTCGGCGATCTCCGCCCGCGTCACCAGGTTGCCCTTCCTGGCGGCGAGCAGGGTCAGCAGCTCCATGGGCTTCCGCTCCAGCTTCAGGCTCCGGTTACCGCGGACGAGCTCGAAGCGGTCGCAATCCAGCTTGAATCCGCCGAACTTATATACAGTGACGCCCAAAAGAGCACACTCCTGTGCCCGGAGTATAGCAGCGACCCTCGTAAAACGATCGCATCGCTTTTGTTTTGAGTGGCTTACTCCTTCACCTGAACTTCACCTCCGCTTCACCTCGGCTTCATTGCCCGAAACCGAATCCAAAGCGCATAACTCAATCTCAGCCGGCAATGCCGGTGTGGAGACCTCATCATGAAACGTTCCTGTACATCCTGCGCCGCTGCCCTGGCGGTTCTTGCCCTGGTTCTCTTCGTTCTACCGAAGGCCCATGCCGTCTGTGGCATCCCGGGTACCCGGCCGCCCGACCCAGCAGCTTTGAGCTGCAGTCCGGCCGGCCTCGTCTGCTCAATGCCAGCCTCGAATTCCTGGAGCCCGGCATTGTCGGCTTCTGGCATGTGAAGTTCATCTCGAAGGGGTCGGGCTCAGTCGCTCCGGACGGCGCGGAGATCGACGCGGGCTACTCCCAGTGGCACAGCGACCATACCGAGATCATGAACTCCGGTGGACGATCACCGCTCATGGGCGACTTCTGTCTCGGAGTCTGGAAGCAGACAGGGGAGCGGACCTATCGGCTCAACCACTTCGCCGCTGGTTACGATTCGACCGGCCTGAACCTCATCGGACCTGCGAACATCAAGGAGTACATCACCCTTGATCGTGACTGCGATTCCTTTACCGGCACCTTCACCATCGACCAGTACACCGAGGCTGGCAACGTGGCCGTACATCTTCAAGGCACGATCACGGGAACACGCATTACCGTCAATACTCCGCCGACAAGCGTCTTCTAAACCCGAAAGACTACCCTCATAGAAACGATCACGAGAAGCCCTGAGACATCCATTGTCCCAGGGCTTCGTGCGTGCTCGCCGGGAAGCTTGCAGAGCTTGCGGAAATGCTCTCCGCAGTGTCATGCTCGAACGATGACGTTACGGGTAAAACTTTCGACAACCCTCGGGCTTGCAATGGTTTGCGCACTACCGGGCCTAGCCCAGGAGCGGGGCAACTGGCATGCCGTAAGCAAGACAGCGCAGGCGATCACGGGAGACGTGACCTTCAGCAATGAGAAGCTGATGATTAACTTTCTTGGCTTTCCGATCTCGCAGGTTCGAGAGCTGAAGCCGGATGAGATTCTGGCGGCATTCGACGGCGCCAATGCGTCCGGCGGCGTCGGTCATCTGTACCGGCTGAATATCCGGGGCGATCAACGCTTCCTGCATAAAAACAATCTTTGTGGATCCGAGAATGTTCAGTGGATGGCCACATACGTCTCCGGCAAGGATCTATCGATCGCGATGTTTTCCAGTGCCACGCTCCCGGTCTTCACTCCGGAAGCCATCGCCAACAGTACAGATCTTTGTGGCACGTACTCGTACACTCGATGAAACGACGCAGCGGTAAGCGGAACCTCAGCGCCTC
>CAZZZQ010000004.1:6963-23346 GCA_964658405.1 uncultured Sphingomonas sp. | reverse complement strand
CGGAGCCCGAATGGGAGACGAAATCAAAGTAGTGCGACACAATCGTCACATAGGAGCTGTGCTCCAGCATGTGCCTGCTCAAACAGTTGAGATTGCTGGCGCATTCTCGTTGAAGAGGACAGAGAGAGAATACCCGTTAACGATCGGGGGGAAGACATTCTCAGCCGAATTAGATACTGGAGCCGCCTTTTCGGTCATCTCAGAGACGACAGCCAAGAATTGGAATCTCACCACCTTAAAGGGCACCGTCACGCTGTACGGCTATGGCGGGGGAAGCTTCAGCGCCCAGCCTGCTGTTATCTCAGCCCTTGAGCTAGGCAGAGCCGACCTCCACAACGTCGTGGTATTTGTAACCGCCGATCAGAACCTCTACATCCCCGAAATAAACAGCAGACCAATGCGCTTCTTGGGTATCCAGTGATCTCAGCGCTGGGTCGTCTCACATTTGCGAAAGATGGAACCCTTACAGTGAGCCCCCACGAACCCCGCCCCAGTGAGGGAACTGGGGCTGCGATGTGGCTTGGCAACTCCTCGCTCCTAATCACCTTAGATACCCTGCCGGTGATGAACAAAGACGGAACCCAGGTGATAGGCAGCAGCAGACCGCGCCTTTTTGAGTTGGATACGGGATCCGGCAGCACTTTTCTTACCGACCACTACCTGGCCGAACATCCGAATGTATTTAGCGGACCACCAACAGAAAAGGCACGCCTAGCGGGTGCCGGGGGAATCCATGAGATTCCCGCCTACTCGGCTCATCAGCTGACATTATGGTTTGGCTCTACTCCTGTTTTCCTCAATGGGGAACACGTTCTGGCTCAACCCCAGGGAGGTGCCGCAGAAAACTACTTCGGCGTCATCGGTCAGGATCTCCTGCGTCGGTTCTTCAGCTATACGATTGATTTTCACAATATGCGCATCAACGTCACTCAATAACGGCCTGAGATTTCCAGCATAAGCAGGCACACTGAATTTCCGCTGGAGAAGCTGGAATGCCGGTGATAGTGGCCACAGGTGAGGAACTCGTAAGCGTACGATTTTGGACGTTTGGTGTGGCGACCCCTACGACTTCGTCAGTGCGCGCACGCATCGTCCTGCGTTTCTGGCATGACTATGAGGCATTGCCTTTGGGCCATCTTCGCGCACGGTCCCTACGAAGGCCCAGATAGATCAATTTCTTCAGTCAGCTTCGCAAGTCCCTGATTGCGACACCGTCTTGCAGATCTGGAAGTTACGCTGCCTGGATGTCACCGAGATCACCGCGTTCAGCGTCTCACTCTTAATCCCGCCTTAAGGGCTCAGTATGAAGATTCAGACAACGGGCCATGGCAAACCTCAGCTGTCGGTCCCTTTGGGGACGCGCAAACCTTTCCATTAGGGCTATGCGCAGGTTGAAATGTTTCAAGGACGGTAAAAAGGCGATGAATAAGAAGATTCTGCAACGAGAGCTCTCAAGTCGTTACGAACGCTACAATGACGCAGCACTTCTAGATATTGAACCTAGTAGCTTAACTGACCTTGCTCAGCAGATCTTGAGCGACGAGATCGCGAAGCGAGGTCTCATCCCGCTAAGCGAAGATGGTCAAGGCAAAGATACTGTTCACGACCGAACTGACGGGACTGTTGTCTGGACAGGCTCCGTGTTAGAGGAGGCAGCAGTGGTTCTGCACCTTCTGGAATTTTCGGCTATCCAAGCGAGTTTTGTTCCGCTTCCCGGTAGAGGATCTTCGAATCGTCTTCAGGTTACGGTCCTTGACGTAGACGCTGAGCGGGCGATCGAGGTGATCGCCGGGGGCACTTCACGCGAGCGCGCAGAAGAACTGGTCGCACTGCTCAAGAACTCTACGGCCCCCGTTCCTTTATGTATATCCTGCGGATCGCAACTTGTGCATTTGAGAAGTCTGGGGAAGGGCAATTGTTGGTCATGCGAGGCCTGCGGTGAGGCGTGGGAAGAAACTCTACTTCCAATGGCTGTAGCAGAACCCCCAAATTCGCCTGATTTAGGGGATCTCGAGGAGAGCGAAGTAGCGGCTACTAATGAGAAGAAGCGACGCATGGCAAAGCGCTCCAACAGTCAATCGGTTGTAATAATCACGATATTGATCACCGGTGCTGTAGTCTACAACATGCATCTACCCTGGGACTTCGAGAAGACAGTCGCATTCCTGATCTGGATTCCGGCTCAGGTCCTGTGGGTCATCTCTCGTTGGCAGCTTGGCTCAAACTTTTCTGCAAAACCAGAGGCACGAGAGCTAGTTACAGATGGTGTGTATGCAAGAATAAGAAATCCTATTTACATATTTGGTACAATTTCTTCGGTAAGTCTTGTTTTATACCTTGGCAAGCCGTGGTTCCTTATTTTTCTAATAGTTCTCATCCCAATTCAGGTCATTCGTGCCATCAATGAGAAGCGAGTCTTGTTACAAACTTTCGACGAGAAGTATAAGACTTACGAGCGACAGACATGGTTCTAGCAGCCTACTGTTCTTCGAAAGATGATCAGAATGAACTACAACATCCCGACAGCTGTGGAGCAGGAATCATTCATATTAATGTACGGCGTAATCAGCGTCGTACTTTTCACGACCCGGCGGCGTCCCCGCCTGTCATTAGTTAGCAGGAAGGCATGCTAAGCAGTGGTACCACGCTTTTCAGACTTTCACGCCGTATTCGTCTGACAGACCTCATGTCTCCACCCGACAGCGTTCTAAGACATTTTTGACGATCGCTCTCGCTTCTGAGCAACTCGATAAGATGATGATTGAGAGCTCCGGATCTAAGGTTCGCCCCAAGCTGAACCGGGCTAGAAAACCGCAACAGCAGGCGTCGCCGACAACGCGCGGTCTATGCCTTCGACTAATTCCATGGATCCCCTGTATCAGGTCTAGCAGCCATGACATGCACTTAGAATCCTTGCTGCGCACTCTTGCACCCACAACTAAATCCAGGGAACAGTACTGGCCGTAAAGAAACGTGAATCATGGAAAGCATAGCTTGACCTCTTAGGTACCCAAGCTCTGTAGCTACAACTTGTCGCCCAGTCTCAGAGCGCTCAGCTGCAGATGAAACGAGACCTTGACTTATGGCTTTATCTGCGCCTTGCGGCAATGGACATCAGGGTCTCTGCGCTCGCGATGAAAACAATGGCGAGACCGGAAGCAACGATCCGCAGGTTCGGTTGGCGGCCCATGGGGACCCTTGGCCGATGAGCTGAAGCAAAGACTCTGCCAGCCGACGCCAGGGCTTCCACTCAAGATGCAGGATTAGAGTAACCGCTACGGAGCTAATGATCCCTAGGATTGCTCCGGGCAAGAGTCTGAGCTTGTGGGGCCGAATCTGACACAAGATCACTATCCTAACGACGACGATCAGAACCAGTGGCAGTGATCCAAATATCCCGCTCCTTTTAGGAGTGATGGGGCCAGCGCCGTGCGAATCGACGGCAATCGGCCGAATGAACCCGGAACCCTTGCTTTGACTCTCCGTCACCAAATCAACCTGTTGCATGACGATAAACTCCTAGCACCAACAAGGAGGAGATGTTTGAAAGCAGGAGAGATGGGTCTAAATATACGACCTGCGTTGAAACCACGAGCGAGCATCTGAGGGAGACCGGCAAGCAGGAGGGTCCGAATCAGATATGGGAAGCGTTGGGCAATGATCATAGCAAACATGATGACGGCCAGAACGACAGCAGGCATGGTGATCTTTATTGGCGATCCGATCAAGCGCCAGCCTGCTCTGATCAGGCTGGCACTTCTACTCTTCGAGCTAGTTAATCCTTAGCAGAGGCTCTGCTTGCATCCGCGTTGATCCGAATCTCCCCTTTCTTGCCACCTTTTAGGGTCGCAGCTTCATAAGAAACAAGCTTCTTGCGCTTAGTCAGAGCCTCCACCTTGGTAATCTTTGCATCTCCTGCTTTAGTGAGGAGTGCTGTTTGAACGACCGGCGGAAGACTTCCCAATGGCACTTCCTCTTCGATCTCATTGAGGGTTCCGTCCTCCGCAACCTGAATATCTCTTGAATGACCATTCACGACCATCTCCGCTTCGTAGACCTTCTTTCCATGCTCCCTTTCTCTTGAATAGCCTTTGATCGTCGCGCCTTTCGACTCCTGCTGCACAGTCTTTTGAACGGCAGCGGGCAAAGCGACCTGTTCAACTCCTTTGCCTTGTGCTGAAAGTGCGAGAGTCACAACAAAGACAACTGCTCCTGCTACTGATTGGCGAATCATGATTGATCTCCTATCGCGTTAGAACGCTTACACTACGATCACAAAAGTGTCCTTAAGATCTGGTGAACGGCGGCCGTATTGTTTCGAGTGCATTCAGGGAGGGTTAATCCACATAGGAGTAAGAGTTAATACGTGAGGTGAGGCTTTGCGAATTCTAGTCATTGAAGACGAGAAACGCCTTGCCGATAACATTGCACGGAGCCTTCGAGAGGCCTGTGGCTATGCTGTCGATATAGCGTTTGATGGCGAAGAAGGACTGTACATGGCTTCTGAGAACATCTATGACGCCCTATGCTTAGACCTGATGCTTCCTGGGCTTACCGGCAGAGAGGTGCTGACTCGGCTAAGAGCAGCAAACGTTAGGACCCCCGTGCTCATTCTTACTGCTCGATATGAGACAGATTCTGTGGTTTCACTCCTCAATGAAGGGGCCGATGATTACTTGACAAAGCCATTTGACCTAGACGAGCTAAAGGCGCGCTTGCAGGCGCTGATTCGACGGAGCCAGGGCCACGCTGATTCAATATTGAAAATCGCTGATTTGGAGATGGACATAGCACGGGCGGTGGTGCGCAGGGCCGGGATAACTCTTTACGTATCGCCAATGGAGTATCGCGTGCTTGAATATATGATGCATCGACCTGGGATCGTAGTCACCAAGGGAAAGCTGCTGGAACATCTTTATGCCTTCAACTGGGAGAAGTTCAGCAACGTCATTGAGGTTTACATCTCCGGCCTTAGAAAGAAGATCGATGCGGATGCAAAGCAAAAGCTCATCCACACGCTTCGCGGGCACGGCTATATGTTGCGGGTAGGACCATAAAATGATTGTTTCTTCGATCCGTACAAGACTGATTTCCAGTGTTGCCGCCATTCAGCTCGTAGGGGCTGGACTAGCAGTATATCTTGTAGTTGCACACGAGCGCCGTCAAGCTTACGTGGCATTCGACGCAAGCCTTGGAGAGCAGGCAGCAGCCGTTCGCTCCCTGGTCGAAGCTCCCGAGGAAAAAGACGAGGCCATCATCTTTCATCAAGAGTTTCTTGCTCTTCCGGAGAGTGACCGTTTTCTAATTACAGATGTTCACGGTGGCATGATAGGCAGTTCTCGCATTTCGCCTTCAATAAGCTTCCTTCCGAGAGAAACCCGCAGCGTGGTGCAGACCATTATCCAAGGAACTGCCTACAGAGCTTTGATTTTGCGACAACTGGTCGTCATCGATCAAGAAGCGGAGCCTACGTCGAACTCTCCTACGATCACGCTGATCTATGCAAGTCCTATAGCTCCTGTGGAAGAGCACATTCGGCGGGTGGAACTGCAGGCCATCGAAGCATGTTTTGCTCTTCTTGCTACAACAATGCTTATCAGTGCGTGGGCACTGACCCGCAGCCTACGTCCGTTGCATAGGTTGGCAAGAGATGCTCAAAAGATTGATGTTGGCCATTGGACCCTCTCAGAACTTGAGAAGAGTCGAGAATGTACTGAGCTTCGTCCGCTCGCAAACGCACTCGCAGAACTGATAGATCGCCTCCGATACGCTTTCGATCGCGAACGGCAGTTCTTTGGCGATGCAGCCCACGAAATGAAAACCTCTGTTGCGATCGTTCGATCCACGTTGCAGTCTGCTCTGCAGACAGATCGAAGCGCAAGTGAGTACAAACGTGAACTACAAGGTGCATTCGCAGACACTGTACGTCTTCAGGATCTGGTGGCAAGCATGCTCAATCTGGCTCGGATCGAATCCACAGTCAAACGTTGTGCCGCTACAATCGATACCGCGATCGAGGTGCATGCTGAAATCCAGCAAGTCATTAATCGACTGTGGTTAATTGCGACCCGAAAAGAAATTCAGATGGAGATTACTTCTGACCATGGAGAACTGTGGATTGCTATGCCGGAGGAAGATTTCGTAACAATACTTTCTAACCTAGTGGAGAATGCGATCGTCTATAGTGACTTCGGAACGCGCATCCACATCGCAATACGACGAAACTGTGATCGCTGCGAGATTGCTGTGAGGGATGAAGGATGTGGAATTCAAGAATCAGCATTACCTTTTATCTTTGATCGCTTTTATCGTGGTGATGCCTCACGCGCCCGGTTGACTGGTGGCGTGGGACTTGGACTCTCGATTGTTAAAGCACTCGTGACAAAAGCAAATGGGACCATTGGGGTTCAAAGTGAATATGGAAGAGGAACTACGTTTGAGATTATTCTTCCGTGTCTTTATGCCACCTTAGGCTAGTGAACTGTAGCACATAAGAATGATTGAAGATTCGATTCTAGGGCCATGCAGATTTGAATTGGCCTAGTCATGTGCAGTCGGGCCAAATAAGTTCAGCGACTTTCCCGGCTGTCTCTTAAGCAGCTTTTCAGGTTCTTTTGCTACAACTTACATAGTGTCGCGACGTCGCGCGACTTATAGAACAAAGGGGACATTTATGAAAGCAATGAAGTGCATTGTTGTAACCGCAATCCTGGCCACGATGACTACTATGCCGATGTTTGCAGTGGTTCCGTCGGATAAGCCAATTTACGCTCAGAGACTGGTCGATGAAACCATTGCACGTAACCCAGAGATGCTCGACGTCATCTTCCACGTAGCTAAGACTCCCGAATCTCAGAACTATGCAATTGCTGCCCACACCCGGCATGAGCTCGGATCAAAGTCGGGTGAGGACGATCTCGGCGTTGCCACCACCGGGAAGCCGCTCGTTGAAGTTCAGAAGGACGGAGTACGTATTGGGGTCATCGTTCAGCTCCATGACCGAGCTGGTAAGTCGATTGGGGCACTCGGTCTGATGTATCCATATACCACGGGTGAAAACAAGACAGCATTGTTGTCGCGGTCTGAGATCATCCGTGACAAGCTTGCTAAGGAAATTGAGTCAATTGACGCACTCTTTGCAACAACGAAATAGCTCTGATATGTTGGTCTGTCGGCTTCAACGGTTGACAGACCGATCTTCTTCGCTTAAGCTTGCGCGCCGAAGCTGTGGAATAAATACGTGGTCGTCGGGCCGCCGAATGTGCCCTGTGATGCGCCGGCACTCGCATTTTGGCAGTACGCTCTATTGTGACCAGCTACTATTCCACTCCGCTTAAGTTCATTATGACGTGTGTGCACTAAGCAGGGAGTGCGCTTAGAGGCCGTTCATTCTGGAGTCCGTGAAGAGGCCTTCGGCGATGCCCATGATTACGGGGATCCTGCGTTGTAGCGATGTGCTCACCAAAGAATTCTAAGAGGATTTGCACTTTCGGCGTGAGCATGGACTGGCCCGTGAAAAGCGCGTACCGGGAGATCGACGCAGGGGACCAATCTGCCAGCACGGGCACTAAGTGTCCGTCCGCCTCTGGCCATGCCTGCATATAAAGAGGCAGAACGGCCATTCCGAAGTCTTGCAAAGTGAGATCGAAGCGCACAGAAGGATCGCTCGTCATGACGCTCAATGAAAGGTCTGGCGAGGTAGCCGCCTTGCCGCGTCTGGGTTGCCACGTTCCAGAGCTGATAGACGTATGGGTGGTCAGGTCATCGGGGTTAGTGGGAATGTCGTTTCGTCTGGGGAATTCAGACATGGCGAACAAACCCCGTTTGACCACGGGATAATTGCGGACTCTTAGCGTGGAGTCGCTCGGCCAGCAACGAAACCCGGTAGCGTCTTGCTCCCGCTACGATCCTAAGTTCTTAGTTATGTTGATCTGACTGTGATCGGCTGAATAAGACCGTGCTGCCGATTGCCCTCTACCATCTCTTGAAGCTTGATTTCGTCAATGGTGCGCCGGGGGTTGCTGGTGGGTTCGTGAATGATGTCGATGGCAAGGTACTGACGGTGACACAATGTAAGGGCTGCTTGACCTGCGGCCGTGCGATGTCTTCAAGAACGTTCTTCACAAAGAGCTCGCCTTGGTGATCCGAGGAGGAGATTCTTACCTGTAGTTTGAATATCATGTTGCTGGTGCCGCCGACGAGGTTGGATTTTCAATCGGAGCGTCAGCCACGGATTCAGCAGCTGGACCCCACAATCATCGAAGTCAGCCGTATTGCGCGTCACGATCGTGTAGCCATGTTCCTTGGCTGTAGCTGCGATCATGGCATCCCGGTCTGGTCGGCGGTCAGGGACATGCATTGCGGCGCACAGGACCGCCGTGGAGCTCCCGAAGGGCAGTACCTGGGAGGACAACTCTTTCATCACATCCTGGAGCCAGGAACGAAGCATCTGGCCTTGTGGAGCGTCCTTCCTCTCCATCAGCAGGACACCCATCTCCAGTTCAAGGATGCTGACGGACGAAAGATAGAGCTGATTGCCAGGGATACCAGCCGCCCAGCGGCGTACGGCGGTAGATGGATTCGCCTTGCCCACCCGCAGCTCTGAAATCACATTGGGATCAAGTAAAAACCCTATTCCAGCTCCGCCGGCTTGAATCCCATGCTGTCCAGCTTTGGTGGGTCAAACTCGAAGTGGCCGCCGGGGAGCGAATCCATGATGTCGAGCAGGCTTCGCGGCTTTTCGCCAGCAAGCTTGTAGTAATCCTCGATCTTCAGCAAGGCGAACCTCGGCTTGCCTCGATCCGTGACAAACACCGGGCCGGCTGTCGTTGCCCGCTTCGCCTGATCTCTACCGTATCCACGTCTTATGGCATCTCCAAGCGGGCGGCTAGGAAGCCGCCGCAGCGATTGGATCTGCACTGTAGAACGTGGGGTCACGGCGTTTCGGCGGTTTTGAGCCCTAAGTAGTGGGTGTCTACAAGTTTGGCGGTCTGCCGCATGAGCACTTGCGAGCGCTCCAAACAGGCTTGAGAGCTGCGCAGGGTCTTTTCAATATCAACCGCGTTCATGCCATGCTCCACGGTTAGCCGAGCGATTGTTTGAAGATAGATCTGAGCTGCCTGCTCGCGGAAGACCATGCAAAGAGCCCATGCTTTTCTGTGATGTAAATTACATATAAGAAAAGTTTTCTGATACCACTGAAAGTGTTGGGTTTGTGATGCGCTGTGCACTCATTAGCGGCCCCAAATTGAAAAGTTCTGGTTTGAATGCAGGTGCAAGTCACCCGGATGCATGAGGATTGAAGTCAGCCATGGCATACAGGAAAGAAAGTGAACAAGCGATTGTTGAGCGTCGCGAAGCCCTTCTCAAGCTCAAGATCGCTCAGGAGCGAGCTTCCATAGAGCACGGGGATGCTGCGCCAGGAACCCCGATCGACATTCCCCATATTGCCGGCGAAACGCGAATCGCCAGGCTTCTGCGTTGGGAAGAGGCTCTTTTGCTCCTCAAGAACACGAAACAAGCGTTGATCGTCCCGTAGATGCCCATCGACGCGATCACCCTGCTGCGATGTTTTCCAGTCAATGACATTCCTCCCTGCGATGCAGGCTTTGCCTATGCCGTCGGCTATCTTCAAAGCTGCTGCGAAGGCGTCAGTACGAACACGAGAGAGGCCGCAAACCTCTCTGAGGCGCAGGCCAGGTTAGAATGGGCGAATCTTGAAGCGCATCGATCGGTATGCCTGAAGTGTCGACAGCCCTAATCTGCACGAAGTTGAAGCCGTTACGGCAGGGAAGCTACCATACGAATCGACTTGCCAGCGCGATGCGGGATCGTCGATGCAGCCCTTTACACTCGGTCCTGGTCCAATGACCCACATTAAGGCTTCGGGCGCATCCGCCACTCTTGTGATGATTTGCTCCAATGTGGCCTGCGCAAGCTGAATGGGGGGTATATCCATATCCATCGGTGGCCCAGCCCAGGCGTGACCCTGTGGGTTACAGCCAGTAGCGCGACGGATGAAATACGCCAGAAGCGGATGCACAGACGAAATGGAATGTCTTGTAAACGTGAAGGCTCCCAGCGGCAGATCAAGGGTACGATTGAGTTGACCTGATGTCGAGAGAATGAGGAGCGCTCCTTCATCCCGGATCTCCTAGGAGTCGATTCTGCGCAGTATCTCTTGCATTGCTACGGGCACCGTGACGTGGTCGACTGTCATCACGACGGGAGCTTGCAGAAAAACCAAGCTTCCTGCTTCTACGAGCAACGTCGTGTTCGTGAGTGCTCCAACCTTCGCAAGAGCGGCCAGCCTGGAGACATCTTCCACTCGAAGGTGAGCCATGGGGCGTTCGCTCGGTTTGACCTGCTGGCATATAGCTGCGGAAGTCAGGAGAACGATCGTAAGCCAGGCCAGATTCCTCATTCGTCTTTAGATACCAGCAACTTCTTTTCTGCAGCTGTCGTCCTGTTCTTGATCGCTGGCTGTTTCTTTACGATAAGCAAATCTTTATCGGGGAGTGGTTCAACGCGAACGGAAAAGGACACCTGGCTCGCATGAAATCCGTGCTGATGGCCTACGTTGACGCGCACCATGAGTAAACGCATCAAGAGCGGAGCACCGTAGCTTCAAACTCCTGCAACGTTCCAGATGAACCCGGGCACACCTCTCTGCACACTCTGCAGCAACAAATCGCATGCGGCTTGTTGCCGGCATGTGGTTTCCAGATCAGCACGGACCGCATCGTGCGATAGCGTGATGGGATGAGCGAACCACTCCCCCGCGAGCGCCAGATATTCGATCCGGACAGCCTCCGCGATGCATTGGAGCTTCTCTCCCGGAAGCGCTTCGTGCACTTGCTGACGCGATCGAGGCGCAGGACATCGACGGTCGAGTAGCCAGCGTGAAGGCCAACGCATTATCGCAGCACTGGCGCGATACCAGGCTGCACCTCTTCGTGACGCTCGATATCGCAGCGCAAGCCTTCCGATGGAGCCAACCTGTGGAAGGGATGTTGATGCCGCTTGAGGAGCCGCCGACACGGCACCTCGGCGCACGAGCAAGATTTGAAGACTCAACCGAAATGCACTCTGATCACGATGGCAGGAATGTTCTAAGAAGTGGAAGCAAAGGATGCGATTCCATCACGCTCGTACTCTTTTCTGCAGCAACGATCGCCGCGCTCTGAATCGTTCGACCTTGGTTGGAGCAATGCGCGATCACGAGCACGTTCGTTCTGCACCTCACGGTCGCATGACGAACGAAGAGCATGCATGCAGGAGCTCATCGCTCCCTGCATGCCCCGTAACGCTGACGCATCACGGACAGCAACCACCAAAACAAATCACTGCAACGACAAACGCAAAAACAACAGAAATGCGCTTTGCGCATGAAAAGGATGACACTCCACCCCTTCCAGGGTGCCGCAAAATGCCAAAATGTATACCATTGTGTATCTAGTTCAAAAAAAGTACGTTGAACGCTTTGGGTATACGCTAGTATACATTGTGTATACACTTGTAGACCCGTAGAGATCGAGGAAGATCATTGACGAACGAGACTGAAGGCATCGATTTTGAGCACAGCCTGCGCCGGGCCCGAGGCCGTGACTCGCGCAACTACATTGCCAGTGCACGCGTGACGAAGAGCGAGCAGCAGGAGTTGGAGCAAGCCGCTCGGCTTGAGGGTAAAGCCCTCAGCGAGTGGTGCCGCGAGACGCTTCTAGGTGTCGCACGGCGAGAAACCGTGACCCCGGTCTTTACCGAGGTGATCGCGATCCGGCAGCTTCTGAACCTCGCCCTGCGTAAGGTCGCGTGCGGGAAGACGATGACCGAGGAAGCATTCGACGCGGAGCTTCAAATGGTTCGTGGAACCAAACATAAGGCCGCCTCCGAGATCATGCAGCAGTATGCTGCGATCGAAAAGATACGAACAAAATCCTGACTCTGAAAAGAGCCGAGCAGCAGCCGAAGCAACCAGAACAACCTGCGGGAGCAGGCTGACCAGATCGAGCAGTACCGGGACGCGCAGCAGCCATCGGCACCGGTAGCGCTCGATCCGCACGCCCGGCGCATCAAGGAAAGGCGAAGCAGGCACTGAGAGCATGGGCTGTCCCAAAGGCAAGCTATGGATTTGACGCGCAATCACCAGAGAGAGTAAGGACGCGACCACGCTCACCCCGAACGAGCAGTGATTCCAGCGTATTGACCGATCACAATGTCGCGTGCACGAAACTTCGGATCTGCGAAGAATCCGATCAGGACGAAAATATCATCAACGTTCGTGGAAACAATAGCGCGACGGCCAAGGCAAGCAGTGCGAATGAAGATTCCATCGAAAGTAAAGGGTACTTCAATCTGACAGGCCAACTTCGAAATAGATTCGTGGGGTCCAACATCCTGGTGGACATCATGAGCAATCCAGCATTGCAGCAAGAACGCTACCAGCAACACAAGCTAGAATGAGATGTGGCATTCTGGGCTAAAGCGTTTCGCTTCACGGCGTTGTTCCTCGTCCTCTACATAGGCGTGGATGTACTTACCTGCGAGTTGCCTAGTTCCGACTGCTCGATCGTGAATTCCATCGGCAAGCATCCGCCGACGAATCAGGCACCCGACAACTGCGTCTGCTGCTGCGCTCACCCTCTTATCGTCGCGCAAGCAGCCTTTGTCGCTCCTGTTGTGACCGTTGAAGCCTCAAGCGATGTGCTTTCGGCGCAGCCCATCAGCCGATCGCAAGACATCGAACACCCTCCCCAGCTCTCCTAGCCCCGCTGCGTCTGTAATCGACCTTTGGAACTAGGAGAAATGTATGCCAGGAAGACTTGTGTCTTTCCTGTGCGGACTGCTGATCGCGCCGGCTTGGATGGGTGCGCAGCAAACCAGTCCGTCCACCGTGGACGATCTGGTTCGCATGGGACTCGCTCAAAATAGGGATGTGCTGTCAATTCGTGAGCGAATTGGTGAAGCGCAAGGGGCCGTTCGCCAGGCTGGTGTTCGTCCCCCGCCCACGATCAATGCCACCGGAGTTACCGGCAAGCCGCTGGGTACGCTGGGACAAGAGCAATACGGCGCGAACTACTCTCAGCCGTTAGAAACGTTTGGAAAACGGTCCAAGCGGGTCGAAGTCGCTGGTTTTGGGATCGGGCAAGCCGAAGCCGAGTTGCAGGGGCGGTCGGCGGAACTGGCTTACCAAATTCGCAGCGAAGTTGCAGAGCGCGTGGCGGAGCAACAGAAGCTCAAGCTGCTGGATGACCTCGCATCCGTGAATCAAGATGCGTTGCGCCTGACGGAAGCTCGTGTTCGCGAGGGCGACGTTGCACCGCTTGAAGCGAGCCTGCTACGGGTTGAAATCAATCGTGGCGTCGTCCTCAAAACGAGTGCACAAGGACGATTAGCCGTCGCCGAGACGAACCTGCGTAAGCTCGTTGGACTCCGGGCGGGCCAGCCGCTGCCACAAGTCGCGTCCGAGATTCCCGGCTCAGATTCGCTTGAGGACCTGAAGTCTCGCGCAGTGCAATCCAGGGCTGACCTGCGGAGTGCGTTACTTCGAGCGGATCAGAATCGAGCAGGAATCGCTCTGACAAAGGCTAATGCGAAGCCCGATGTCACGCTTTCTGCTGGGTACTCCCGGCAGTACAGCTTGTTTGAAGGGCTCTTTGGGCAGACATCCACCGGTGCCCTGGCTCCGATCAACGAACAGGTCGATCTGCTTACGTTTGGTGTTTCGATCCCTCTGCGGACAAGCCGCAGCGGAGCTGGCGACGTGCAGACAGCAACGGCGCGGTCGTCCGGCTCTCGGTTGCAACAGGAGTACCTGGAGCGGTCTATTCCGCTCGAAGTGGAAGCTGCTTACCAGCGCTGGACGGCGGCTCGGGCCTCCCTCGACCTTCTGCGGACCGGCGTGGTCGAGCCTTCCACAGCAAATCTGACGGTCATCCGTGAAGCTTACAAGCTGGGGCAGCTCCGGCTGCTGGACGTTCTGAACGAACAACGGCGACTCGTAGACAACGAACTTGCTTATATCGACGCTCAAGCCGATGCCTCGCGCGGCTGGGCCGAAGTGGAACGCGCCATAGGAGGCAATCTTCCATGAAACAACTTCTAGTAGTTCTCGTATGTGGTTTAGTCCTGGTTGAAGGCTGCAAGCGTAAAGCGGCTCCAGACGGCGATAAGGAATCCTCGTCATCGGCAGAAACTCAGGAACCTGCAAAGCAAAAAGAAGTTGAAATGCTCCTTCCTGCTCAGAAGCATGTGGGCCTGGTCGTTGCGCCCGCTGCAGTCGTCCAGTTAAACGAGTATTTCCGAGCTACCGGCACGGTGCAGCCGATCGACAATCATGTAGGTGAAGTTGCTCCCCTCGCACGTGGCAGAGTTCTTGAGGTCCGGGCGAAGGTAGGGGATCGCGTTCGCGCCGGACAGACCCTTGCGACGTTTGACAATCTGGAGGCGGTCGAGCTGGGCGCTCAGGCGCAGTCGGCCCGCGCTGATCTGGCTCGCTTGAACGCCCAACTCACTCCTGCGGCTCGACAATCGGAACGGAGCAGGCGACTTGCTGACATCGGAGCGGGGGCGGAGAAAGATTACGAATTCAGCAAGGCCGAAGAGCAAGGAGTTCGGGCGAGCATAAAGTCGCAGCAAGCCGTCCTCGGCGGGCTGCAACAGCGGCTGCGACGCTATGGTGCCAGCGGCAACGGGTCCTCTACCGTGCTCAAGGCCCCGTTTGCCGGGGTCATCACAAAAGCTGCCGCTTCTCCCGGCGACATCGTAGAGCCGGGCAAAGAGATGTTTACGGTCGCAGATCTTTCCAGGGTCTGGGTACAGGCAGAAGTCTATGAAAAGGACCTTGGCCGTATCCGCCTCGGTCAGAACGCCGCGATCCGCGTGGACACGTATCCCGATGAGAGCTTTGCGGGCCGGGTAGCGTACATCAGTGATGTTCTTGATCCGCAGACACGCACAGCGAAAGTGCGCTGCGAGGTGGCAAACAAGGACATGCGCCTGAAAACGGATATGTTCGCGAACATCGAATTGCCGACGAAATTCAGCAAGCAGGCATTGGCCGTTCCCTCCACGGCGCTCCAGGATGTAGAGGGCAAAAACGTCGTCTTCGTGCAGCATGGACCGACGACATTCGAATCTCGGCAAGTCGAGAAAGGCGTAACCATCAACGGGCAGACGGAGATCATCAGTGGCCTTTCCGCTGGGGAACGCGTCGTGACGCAGGGAGCCTTCCACCTGAAATCGATTCTCGCCGGTGGCGATCTGGGGGAGGAGTAATGGGAAAAATCGTTGAATTTGCTCTTCGTTACAGGGTCCTCGTGCTGCTCGGCGCATTGTTCGTTGCCGTGGGTGGCTTCTTCTCACTTCAGAGCCTACCGATCGATGTTCAGCCGGATATCACTCCGAACCAGGTTCTAGTCCTCACACGCGCTCCCAGCCTGTCGCCTTTGGAAGTCGAGCAACTGCTGTCGTTTCCAGTAGAAACAGCCATGGCCGGGCTGCCGGGCATCACTCACATCCAGTCCACCTCGAAATACGGCCTTTCTTATGTGGCCGTCTATTTCAAGGACAGCATGGACCCCTACTTTTGTCGGAACCTGGTCAGCGAACGCCTGACGCAGGCACGAGAGGCGATTCCGGCCAGCGTGGGTGTGCCGGAGATGGGACCGATCTCGACCGGGTTGGGAGAAATTTACCAGTTCAAAGTAACTGGTCCCGGCAAGACTCCAATGGAGCTGCGCACGATTCTGGACTGGACCATCGCCCCGAAGATGCGGCTTGTCCCCGGCATCGTTGAGATCAACAGTCAAGGCGGCGAGGTCAAGACGTATGAGGTTGAAGTGGACAGCGACAAGCTCACCGGCTATCACATTCCACTCTCGCGCGTGCTCGACGTTCTGCCGAAGAACAATGCCAACGCGGGCGGAGCCTATGTAGAACACGCCGAGCAGCAAGCGTTAATCCGTGGTGAAGGGCTGATCGGGAGCCTTGCAGACATGGAAAATATCGTGGTCTCCAGCTCGCCTACCGGCATTCCAATCCTGATCCGGAACATCGCAACAGTGCACTTCGCACCCATGGTGCGGCGCGGGTTCGCTACTGAGGACGGCAAAGGAGAGATTGTTGTCGGTGTGACGCTCATGCTGTTAGGGGAAAACTCGCGGGTCGTCGCCGACCGGGTGAAAGACGCTCTAACAGTGGTTCAGAAGACGCTTCCACCTGGCGTCAAAATCGAAATGCTCTCGGATCGAAAAGATCTCGTGAACAGAACGATTCACACCGTCACCCGCAACCTCATCGAGGGCGGAATCCTCGTTATTGTCGTGCTGCTGCTGCTGCTTGGCAGCTTTCGTGGAGGATTGGTCGTTGCTGTGGCGATCCCGC
>CAZZZQ010000004.1:0-6863 GCA_964658405.1 uncultured Sphingomonas sp. | reverse complement strand
CTGCTGCTGCTTGGCAGCTTTCGTGGAGGATTGGTCGTTGCTGTGGCGATCCCGCTTTCCATGCTCGTTGCGATCACCGGCATGGTGCAAACCAAAATCTCCGGCAACCTGATGAGTTTGGGAGCCATCGACTTCGGCTTGATTGTGGATGGTTCAGTAGTCATCATCGAAAACATCCTCCGGCGCTTGCAAGAAAGGAAGCCGGATGAACCCGTTGAAGAGACAATACGACGGGCCGGAGCTGAAGTCGCCAGACCTATCTTCTTTGGTGTGGCGATCATCTTCCTGGTCTATGTGCCGATCCTGACGTTGAGCGGGGTTGAAGGCAAGATGTTCAAACCCATGGCGGCTACGGTGATCTTTGCGCTGTTCGCTTCGCTCATCATTGCGCTCACCCTTATGCCGGTCTTGAGTTGGTATGTTCTTCGGAAAACAGGAGCGGAAAAGCCAACGCTTTTGATGCGTAAGATAGACGGCGTTTACAGGCCGCTGCTGCGACACGCGTTGGCTCGACCTGTGATTACAGGAAGCATTGCTCTGGCTCTTTTCGTCGCGTCTCTGATCGCTGTTCCTTTTCTCGGTGCGGTCTTTATTCCCTCGCTCGATGAAGGCTCGATCCTGGTCCAGATGTATCGCGTCCCAGGCATTTCGATCAGCGAATCTCTGCATGGAAATCAGATCATCGAAACCGTGCTGCGACAGTTCCCAGAAGTGTCGCATGTCTTTAGCAGAACGGGCAGTCCGGAGGTTGCGACTGATCCGATGGCTATCGACCAAAGCGATGTGTACGTTTACCTCAAACCAGCGGACGAATGGACAAAGGGACGAAACAAGACGGACCTGATCGCAGCAATGAAGAAGCGGCTCGAAGAAGAGGCTCCCGGTGCGGCATATAGCTTCTCCCAGCCCATTCAGATGCGCATGCAGGAGCTGCTTGAAGGCGGTTCCCGGAGTGACATCGCAATCAAGCTGTATGGAGACGATCTGGAAACGCTTCGCCTGAAAGCGGATCAGATTGCAGCGGCTGCGAAGAAGGTAAGAGGGGCGGCTGACGTGCGCGCGGAGCGTGTGGCGGGCCTGCCGTATCTTCGCGTCCGCATCCGGCGTGACGCGCTGGCCCGGCATGGACTCGATGCGGCGGCCGTCCTCGACACCATTCAAACCATTGGTGGGAAACCAGTAGGAGAGATTGTGGAAGGGAACCGAAGGTTCGCGCTTCAAGTTCGCTTTCCTCAACAGCAGCGCGGGTCCGCTGAGGCAATCAGCAACCTTCGCGTGGGCGATAGCGAAGGTCACTTCATTCCACTAGCCCAGCTTGCAGACATACAGGAAGAAGAGGGTCCGTCACAGATCAGCCGCGAGGGTGGGCAACGCCGTATCAGCGTCGAGGTAAACGTGCGCGGGCGTGATCTAGCTGGGTTCGTTTCAGACGCACAGAAAATTGTGGCCGCAAAAGTGAAGATACCGGACGGTTATGAACTGGAATGGGGCGGCCAATTCGAGCAGCTCAAGAGTGCGAGCAGGAGACTCGCAATCGTCGTTCCCGCTGCCCTCTTGTTGATCTTCCTTTTGCTGTACTTCAACTTCCAGGCGATGCTGCCTGCCGCCCTGATATTCCTCAACATTCCCTTGGCCGCTACTGGAGGCATCGCCGCTCTGTTATTGCGAGGATTGCCCTTCAGCATCTCCGCTGGTGTGGGATTTATTGCGCTTTTCGGCATTGCGGTTCTGAATGGCATCGTTCTGCTCACCTACGTTCGTGAGCTGCGAGGTGAAGGGCTATCGGTCGCGGATGCCGTCGAGCAGGGAGCCGAAACGCGCCTAAGACCGGTGTTGATGACCGCACTTGTCGCAAGTCTGGGTTTCATTCCGATGGCAATTTCTACCGGCGCTGGAGCTGAGGTCCAACGGCCTCTAGCAACGGTCGTGATCGGCGGCCTCGTCACTTCCACACTCTTGACCCTACTGGTCCTCCCAACCCTCTACAAATGGATCGAACAGCGGCGGGAGGCCGAGGCAAAAACATGAAAACGGCGTTGCTCTACTCTCTCATTCCCGTTGCCGCATCGCTACTTGCGGTTTTGGTGGCCATTCTCTTGAAAGAGAGTGGCCGTCTTCAAAGCATCGTGCAGCACTTAGCTGATGGAGGTGGTGATTGCAGCAGTCGCACTCGAAATTACGCCTGACCTCGTCGCTCGGCAGACGCCGATTCCCATCGCAATCGGCCTTATAGCGGCGGTTCTTACCTTGCTGCTTTTGGCGAAAGCGGAAGAGCGGAGGTGGGAAGGCAGGAAAGAGGAGGCTCCCGCGCGTATAGGCTACTTAACGAAGGCAAGTCCGTCCGCGAGGTCGCCCGCACCTTCAGCGTCCACCCCGCCACGCTCTACCGCATCGTGAAGCCCGCGGCCTGAAAGGCCATCAACCGCGAATTCGCCGTTCTTGTCCCATAATGTGGGTTGTGGCTTCAGAGCAGGAGTCGTTGTCCGACAATGTGAGCCCATTGACCACCTAATCTGAGCACGGCCGATCCGCTTGTTGACAGCTAATGTGGGCAGGAAGCACCCCGGACAATGAGCCGGAGCGTTTTCGTTTGCAAGCCGCTACAGGTAGGCAGGGAGGTCGTTTTCCAGACGTGGCGCTGGGTGGCGTTCCTGATCCTGATCGGCGTGGCTCTTGGCTTGAGGCGCTTGCTACTGGTTCTTTGTGCGTGATCTCAGCCAGGTCAATGATCGGTTTGACAGCATCCAGCAACAGGTGGTGCTGGCCATTCCGGCGCCGGATGCAAAGCCGGCAATCACCCCTCGACCAAAGGGCATCGTGGCAGCCACGCCGCGGTTGCAGCGATTGCCCCTTAGCTCTCATCGAGGAAGACACTCCAGCCATGCTTCGTCAGCCTTGTCAGCTCAGAGTCTCAAGGAAATTAGTCACCACATAGTTTGCCCAGTCTCTCTGTTCCTCTTGAGACTCAATCATCGTCTTAAGACCCAAGGTTGAGCGCAAGACAAGACCGCCGACCAGCATTGCGAGCAGTAAACCGGCGGAGCGGTCAGCGCTTGGGACATTAAGCATGCCTCTTCGGTCCTGTTCTTGCAAGTAGGCCCCCACCATCTTGAAGCCTCTTCCGGGGCCCGCCTCCCAAAACATTGTGCCCAGTTCCGGCACCTCGATGCTCTCCGCAATGACAATGCGATGCAGCTGCCGGGTATCGGGTTTTGACATCATGCCGATCACCTCTAAGGCGTAGTGGGTGAGCGCTGCGCAAGGTTCGAGGTCCGGGCTCAAAGGGCCTATCGCGCTGGCCAGACGCGATGCTTTGCGTTCGATGAGAGCGGCGAAAAGATGGGCCTTGGTGGGATATCGCGCATAGAGCGTTTCGATCGATGCGCCGGCTTTTTTTGCGATCACATTCATCTTCGCGCCCGCGAAGCCAGATTCGAGGAAGACTGCCGTGGCGGCGTCCAATAGAGCCTCGTTGCGGCGTTCGATTTGATCCGCAGGGGGGCGACCGCGGCGGGATACAGTCTTCGCAGATTTTTTTTCTCTCAGCATGGAGATAAAGATACCGCAGAATCAATAAACGTTATTTCTGTTACGATTCTTGCATGGCTAGTTATTCAGGCGAAATCTTAGAGAGAGACGCAACACCGAATAGAAAGCAGAGGATTGCAGTACGTATCTTTCTGGGCGTTTTGAAGGGCGTATGTATAGCGTTCTGCCTGTTGGCGCTGGCGATCGCGATTCTGCTTTTGAGGGGACCGGGTAGCAGTGAAGGGATGCGGCTTGTATCGGACGTCGCGATCCCGTCTGGTGGAACGTTTCTTGCAGGGACCGACTACGCGACGGTCGATGGCAGAAGTCTTTACTTCGCCTATGGGACTGCGAACGCCCTGATGGCCGTCGATACCAGGACGGGTGCGGTGCGCTCCTTTGCTTCCAATCTATCGGGCGTGCATGGAGTTGCGTTCGCTAAGAGGTCGAACCTGGCGTTTGCGTCGATGGGAAGCGCGGATGGAATAGCCGTTCTGAACATGAGTGAAGGGACGCTGGAGCGAGTCGTTCCTGCCGGCACCGACCCGGACGGCATCGTCTTCGATGAAAGAGCGGATATCGCGTATGCGGGCGATGGCGGGAGCGACTCCGCCACGCTTGTGGCCACCGGAGACCTCGATCACTCGATCACGATCCCGCTGGGCGGGTCCCCGGAGTTTCCGCAGGTGGATGAGAGCACCGGCCTGATCTATCAGCCGCTCGAAGACAAGAACGAGGTTGTGGTGATCGATCCAATGGCCCGCAAGGTCGTGTCGCGTTATTCGATTTCCCCATGTGAAAAACCGAAGGGGTCGGCTATCGACGGTGAAGACCAGGTTCTGTTTGTGGGTTGCTCCAACCGTTTGCTGGCCGTGATGAATCTAGCGGACGGACGTCTAATCGCGACAGTTCCAATAGGCCGCTTTGTGGATGTTGTGGCATGGGATGCGGTGCTGCATCGGGTTTACACGGCGAACTCCGGCGGGAGCATGACGGCGATCAAGCGCCAAGCCAAGGGTTTGTACAAGGTCGTGGATACAGTGCGAACCCGGCCGGGCGGCCATACGCTGGCTATCGATGCTGTGACCCATCGCGTCTACGTGGTCTGCTCGGGGATTCGCGAGGCGCACATCGTGGGGTATGAACCGATTCTAAATTCCGAAAACTCGAAACATTGATTTATTGCTTTATCGATTCATTGTTTCCCGAGTCTTTCGACTCTTCGTCTGATCGCCACGATTTGCCGTCAGCGCAACCACTTCCGAACCTAACCGCTCGTGCCAAGGGGGCAATGCGTATGAACCTTCGTTTCAAATTCAAACAAGCAACACTCTGCCGTTTACCCGGTCTTCTTTCTTTGCTCTGCTGCCTCATTGCAGCGACTTCTTCGTCGGTTCGGGCACAGGCGATTTCGTCGTCCGTTCATGCGCAGCAGATAGCCACGGCATCCGAGACGGCGAACCAACTTCCAGATGCGCCGGGGCGTTCCGGCCCGGGCACTGCCGTTGTGGTGCCAACAGGGAGTTCGGCGGGACTCGCAGAGGTCAAGGGAACGGCGAGCATTTCGGGCGTCGTTGTGGATCCAAGCGGTGCTGGGGTTGAGAAAGCGCGGGTGACCCTGGTACACGATGACGGCGTCGCTGTGCGCACAATCCAGTCAGGCGATCGAGGTGAGTTCACACTGGAGAATCTGGCTGCCGGTGTATTTCGACTCACTGTAACGGCAAAGGGCTTTGCGTCCTATTCGTCTGAACCGATCACAGTTGGAGGTGGACAAGCCTACGCACAACCTACGATAACCCTCTCGATAGCGAATGCGAATACAGAAGTCAACGTGTTTGGCAGCAATTCAGCGGTTGCAGACGAACAGATCAAGGCGGAGGAGAAGCAAAGGATCCTCGGATTCGCTCCGAATTTCTATACGAGCTTCGTCTACGACGCTGTTCCGTTCAACGCAAAACAGAAATATAAGCTTGCATTTCGCGACACCTTAGACCCTACTCGCTTTTTCGGTGCGGCCGTGCTGGCTGGGATTGAACAGGCCAACGAGTCGTACAAGGGCTACGGCTTCGGCGCGGCCGGATATGGCAAGAGATATGCGGCAGCCTATGGCGACGGACTGACGAGCGACATCCTGAGCCACGCGGTCTTTCCGGTGATCTTTCACCAGGACCCGCGTTACTTCTATCAAGGCACCGGGACCTTCAAGTCACGGCTTATCCATGCCGTCAGCTCCTCGGTGATCGCGCGCAGCGACAGCGGAAAACTCATGCCGAACTATTCCTACCTTTTGGGCGATATCGGCTCCGGAGCCATCTCCAACCTCTACTATCCTCACGCCGATCGTGGAGTCGGCCTGGTCTTCACAAACGCGGCAATCGGGACAGCTGGACGCGCAGTTGGAGGCATCGTTCAAGAGTTTATCTTGCCCCGCCTTACCACTCATAGGGCCGATAAGCGTCAACCTTGAAGGTCTACGAGCACGCACGCCTTTTCGGAGCATTTCCCGGGCTACTCGGCGTGTCTGGTCCGGAACACTCACTCACGCTCAGTTGACGATGCCCTCTGAATTTCCATGACTTCATGGCGAGGCCAACCGGAGGGTATATGGATTGCTCTGCTCAGAGCGCTCCGAAACGACCAAAGACTCCACGGATATGCACTCTGTGGCGCCAGGAGACCGATGAAATATTGCTCATGCCTCAGCATGCAAAGCGCGCCTCGGCGAGATCGGTGCGAATCGAGGACTGGGTACATCGACTCGCACTGCTAACGGTAGCATTCTCGGGGTTCTATGGGAGCTATTTGCAAGCGTATCAAGGAGCGCAGATCGCTCCGGTCGACATAACGATCGTAGACCCGCAAGGAGGCGTCATGGCCGACGTCGACGTCGTTCTCATGAAAGATGACCAGATTCTCACTCGAATCAGGACGGGGACCGATGGTCGCGCTTTGGTTCGGTTGGGCCCGGGACAATATACCGTAACCATCCGTCAGGCCGGATACACACCAATAAAGCAGGTTGTCGATATCCGATCCATCCAGGCACCTGTTCTCGAAGTCAAGGTGGTGCTCATTCCGCAAACACAAGAGACGGTGAGCGTCGAAGCGAACGATGAAGAGATCACGGAGCAGGCTTCGTCACCCGGCGAATCGATCAAGCCTAAGGAAGCCAACGAGAGCCCGCTACGGCCGCTTACTTTGACCGCTGCCTTGCCGCTTGTTCCCGGTGTCGTGCTCGCGCCGAACGGTCAAACCCAGATCCAAGGAGCCGGAGAGATGCACAGCGCTCTGATCGTTGATTCGGTAGATTCCGGAGACCCCGCGACCGGCCG
>CAZZZQ010000003.1:0-24971 GCA_964658405.1 uncultured Sphingomonas sp. | reverse complement strand
CCCCCCCGCCAGCGTCATTTAATTCCACTCCTTGACGCCGAGGTTGCGATTCAGACAGCGACTGGGACGCTCTTCAGGATTCGTCGGCATCCTACAGCAGGTAATTTCCAAGGAGCCTGCATGAAACGCCGTGAATTCCTTAAATCAGCCAGCGCGGCCACCCTGGCCACAGCCACCCCGGGATCCTCCGGACAAAAGCAATCCGATCCTTCTTCACCCTCAAAGGACGCTGCAACGAAGCGGCCAGAGAGCCCGGATATGATCTATCGCGAGCTCGGCACCACCGGCGAGCGCGTGTCTGCGATCGGCCTCGGCGGCTTTCACCTGGCGAAAGATCCTTCCACAACGGCGGAGGACGCCATCCGCTTGGTGCGCTCTGCATCGGACCAGGGAATCACCTTCTTCGATAACTGCTGGGACTACAACGAGGGTATCTCTGAAGTTCGGATGGGAAAGGCGCTGAAGGACGGTTATCGCCAGAAGGCCTTCGTCATGACCAAGCTCGACGCCCGGACCGCGAAGGACTTCGACAAGCAGCTTGAGCAGTCAATGGGACGGATGGACCTTGATGTTGTCGATCTCGTCCAGTTTCACGAGATTCTTCGCTTTGAAGATCCCGACCGTATCTTCGCCGAGGACGGCGCGATTCACGCCGCGATGGCCGCACGCAAGGCAGGAAAGATCCGGTACATCGGCTTTACAGGCCACAAGGACCCGCAGATTCACCTGCGTATGTTTGAGGTGGCGGAGCAGAACGGCTTTCACTTCGACACGGTCCAGATGCCGGTGAACGCCATGGACGCGCACTTCAGATCCTTCACGAACCATGTCATTCCTGTTGCGCAAAAGGCCGGGACAGCGGTGCTCGCGATGAAGACGTTCGGTGATGGTTACATTCTTCGATCCGGTACGATCGACCCGATCGAAGCGCTCCATTATGGCCTGTCGCAGCCGGTAGCAGTCGTCATTACAGGGATCGACAAGCCTGAGATTCTTACCCAGGCCCTGACAGCCGCAAAGACCTTCAAGCCGCTTACCAAGCAGCAAACGGCGGCCTTCCTCGCGAGGACCAGGGACGCTGCGATGACTGGGAAGTTCGAGCCCTTCAAGACCTCCAGCATCTTCGATGGGACTGCTAACAATCCAAAGTGGCTTGGAGGATCCTCAGGAACGGATCTTCCACCCTCCTCGCCGGAGACGGAACGCAAGCGTGTAGGCGGCCTCTAACTGTCCGCTGCAGGATCGGGCCGGGCGTGGCGTCATGTCGAGGATGCAAAGCCCGTAGGAGTTACTCTTTAGGAGTCAAGTTCGATCAGTCTTCCCGCCTCAGGATCACCTTAAAGCGGGAAGACTTAGTGGCTTAGAAATGGCGGAGCGGCTCTGCCGTCTCGCGTACTGACGCGTCGGGGTCAGGGTTGTGGGCAGCTTCGGGGGTCTGCTTCTCGACAGTGCGTCCGAGCGAGCGGCTGACGATATCCCTTGA
This sequence comes from uncultured Sphingomonas sp., assembly GCA_964658405.1. GTDB lineage: Bacteria > Acidobacteriota > Terriglobia > Terriglobales > Acidobacteriaceae > Edaphobacter. The sequence goes on along the minus strand of CAZZZQ010000003.1, from coordinate 23,488 downwards.
GCCCAGTCCGACTGCCAGTGACAGCGTCAGAACAATGCCGCCGAAGAGGATGCCGAAGGCAAGATCGACCACCGTCCCGCCAATCTGCAGATGCTCCAACACCATGGCAGCAGTGAGAACAAGCACAAGCCACTTCACGCCCAGCGAAAGGAAGCGAGCATACTGCAGCTGCGCATTGACTGCGCCGATCAGGATCGACCGTGCAAGGAAGCGCGCTACGAGGTTGCCGATCATCAGCAAGAAAAGCGCACCGATCACATGCGTGAAGTACGGCAGGAAGGAGAAGCTGAGCGCCGAGCCGGTCGCATATGAGGCATCGAAGGCGGAGATCCCGATGACGACACCGAGCAACAAGCAACCCCAGAAGGCAACTCTGCCGACCAGTGCGGTTGGGCTATGTGCGGGCGACCAGTCGGCCACTCCCGTCGCTTGCGTTCGCGTAAAGCGGTCGTCGAACTTGATTGCGGTCAGGACGCGCCGGAGCACCCAGGAGAGGCCGATGCCGATCGCGGTCAACACGGCGATCCCAATGATGAGGGCAAGCAGCCCGGGCAGGATGCTCACGAGCAGCGAGACAACACGATAGACGGATTGCTGCAAAGCATCGGTCATATGCGACCAGATGGACGAGTTATCAATGTACGTCGGCTGCGTGTAGATCGGAGCGTTCGGGTCGGGCTGCTGAAGCTGTTGCTGGAGGAAGAGGGCGAGTGAGTGACCCATAATGGAAGGCTCCTTCTAGCTGAATGTCGTCGTCGATGCGTATCAATAAAAAAGGACGGACTGTGTACTGATCAGGGGTTGAAGCGGTCCGGCCAGCGCCAGCGTGAAACCAGGTACGGCTTATCCGCCTCGAAGGCTGCCGCCTGTGCTTCAACATGTGCTTCGGGGCTGGTCCCGTTTTTTATGAGAAGGATGTGGGACGCGACCCACGCAAGGTACAGCGGCGTGAGCGCACCCAGCAGATGGCCTCGATTCAGCGTACGAAGACGCCACGCGAGAATGAAGTCGTAGACGATCCGGACCCACAAGGCGTCGGGCATCTGAAAGCTGGATGGTGACATGTTGGAGAGCTTCTTCAAGCCGAGCAGCGAATTTGGCGGCAGAACAAGCGACCAGATCTCGTGCAGGTTGGTGTAAGCCAGCCGGAAGGAATCCAGCATCGGCTGCACATCCGGCAGGCCTTCGATTGGCGCGAAGGACGAAAAGCTTCGCGTAGGCTGCACACCGCGGGCGCGCTGCCAATAACTCTGCTTCGCCTCTACCTCGCTGAAGAGAGAACCCGCAATCTGTGCCAGCAGGGTGTTCAGGTCGGTCGCCCCGGGCGAGGGTAGAACACGGGTGCCGACCGCGACCTCGACGATCGACATGTTTGCCGAGACCGCCTCAGAGACGGGCCAAAGCAGGGCGTCCTGCTGATTGGTCGCCGTATATTTCTGGGCGATCGTAGCAAGCCGCTCGGCCATCCGCAGCGACAAGGCTACGTCGATCGCCAGTGGAAAGCGAGGCTTTGTTCCAAAGATAGCCCGGGTCACCGGGTAGAGGATGGCGGAATTCACCAGCCCCTCGCGGGGGCTCACGTCATAACAGGCCATCGCAAGATCGGCTTGCTTGGCCGCCATGGCAAGCTCTCGCAGCCCGCTCGGATGGAGAGACTGGGACTCTGCTCCGAGCAGCAGGCACGTCGTGACCTGGTGCTCCTTCGCGAGCTTGTAGGCGTTGACATAGTCACCCGCGCTCAGCACCCAGGAGGTCGATGAGGGTGATGCTGCGGTGCACGGAAGAAGGTGGACGACGTCCGAGACCTGCGTGGCCTCGGAGTTCGCGTCGGGCGATGCGACCAGCAGTTGTTGCCCGGGAAACGCCAGGGCAAGGTTCGCGAGGGTCGCATCGAAGGCGTCCTGTTGAAGGGGCGCAAGGCTCACGAGCAGATCCGGAGCCTTGCCGGAGTCGGCCGGCGTGAACGCTGTTGCGGTGGTGGTTTCGAGATTGGCCATCGGGACTTTCTTACACCTGGATGTGGCTGCTCTTCGTTCGGCTTACTTTGACAGGGCCAGGATTCCGGCAAGCGGAATTCGGACCCAGGCAGGACGGTTGTTCAACTCGTACAGCAGTTCGTAGAGCGACTTCTCGAGCAGGTAGGCGTTCAGCAACAGCTGTGCGTGCTCCGGCTTTGGAATGAGATGCGGATCAGTACTCACGGTGAGTTTATAAGCTTTCAGGAACGACGTTGCCACAGCATTCTGCCAGAGCCGCGCCCAGACCTCGGTATTCTTCGCCGCCTCTGGCCTGCGCTGCGAGAACTGCTCGAGACCGGCGTAGGCCGCGTAGCTAAAGGACCGGAGCATCCCAGCGACGTCCTTCAAGGGAGACTGCTTGGCCCGACGCTCCTCGAGAGACCGTGCAGGCTCACCCTCGAAGTCAAGAATGACGTAGTCCGCCTTGGTCCGCAGAATCTGACCAAGATGGTAGTCGCCGTGGATGCGCGTCCGCAGGCCCGCCTCTTCAGGAGGCATGGATGAGATGACATGGGCGCGAGCAAAGAGGTCAATGCGCTGGCTGAGGAGCAAGGCTGCGGCATCAGCAGTAAGGTCAGTCAGCTGCGACATGCCGCGCTTGAGTGCATCGAGCGTCTGGTTGATCTGTGTATCGATGCGGCGTGCATCCGCGGTCAGATCCTTGACGGCAAAGGGCTCCGCGGCAAAGGCCTGATCGCTGGTTGGGGTTGCAAGCGCGAGATGCATCTCCGCAGTCCGGCGACCGAGCAGGGCTGCAGCTTCGATGTAGAGTCCACCATGCTCGTCAGCCGCCGGCGAAATCGGCATGTCGAAGAGAAAGCTCGGGCTGCTCCCGAGATCTTCGGGGACCGGGCAGTTCGCACAGCTGTCGTAGTAGCGGCTGAGCTCATCGAGCGTCCACTGCCAGCCGTCACCCTCGTTCTGGACCAGGCCCTGCAGCATGGCAAGCGTCGTCGGCTCACCCTTGCTTGAGTTGATCGTAATGTCGCCGAGGAACGGAGCGATTCGTGGGAAGTGAGCCACGTCGGTGAGAAAGCGGCCGATCTCCGTATCAGGATTCTCTCCCGGCTGCAGTCTGCGGAAGAGCTTCATAATCAGCTTTCCGCCGTAGATCAGCGACGTGTTCGACTGCTCCGCCGATCCTGCCCGCGATGGAAGCAGGCCAGTCCCGCGCAGCGCGTCGAGGGCACTGCTCTTCAGGCCGTCTACCGTGTCAGGAGCATCGTGCAAGGTCGCCGACTCGGAGGGTGCGATGGAAGGATAAAGCTCATGCGGCCGCAGGTGAATGCCGGCTGCCTCTGTCTCCGGGTGCAGCAGGAGATCCTCGGCCGCCCCTGACTCGATTGCCTCGGTCGCAGTCTCTCCCGTCTCCGCGGCGCTCAGACTGGCGGCAACCTCCAGGGCAGCCGTTGCAATCGTGTTGAGGGGAAGCCCGCTGTTCGCTTCAATCAACGAGAGCAGCGTCTGGCGGAAGTCCTCGCGCACCACGGCATCGTGAAGGATGGCCGGACCGGTCGGCGTATTGAGCGTGGCAAGAACGGAGGCCGGTGACTGCGCAAGAATCGATGCAGCGTCATGGCCCGTCGTGAAGGCAAGGGGAAGCTGGTACGTCTGCTCCGTCCCATCCGTGTAGGTCAGCTGCAGCAGCAGGATGGCCGGTCCGATGGTGCTGGCAGCAGGCAACTCCGAGGTTGGCAGGATCAGCGGATCCACCAGGCCGTTCGAGGAAGCGACTCCAGCCTGTGGAATGGTGACCTGCTGGCTGACGCTCGGCAGTTCGATCCAGTCGTTGACCTGTACGGTCGCGATCGTCCGCGACTTTGCACCAAACCAGCGCTGATGCGGCAGATACGTCGGGAGCGAATCCTGCAGAAGCTTCAGGCCATGCCCGGAGAGCAGGCCGGCCCAGCCCTTGGTAAGCAGATCGAGCGCGGGCTCCTCATCCTCAGCTCCGTCGGTGTCTACAGGAGTCGGTACGGCGACCTGTGCGGGTGCTGGCTGCAACTCCAGCCAAAGGAACGAGTACGGGGCGACCGTGAGGGGATAGGGCTGATTCGTAATCTGAGGGAACGAGACATAGCCAAGCATCTCGACCGGCATCATCCCGGCAAATTTGCTCAGGTCAAGCGACACCGGCTGGGCGAACCGCGAAAGATTGGCGACACACAGGACCGTCTCCACCATCGACGAAGGCTGAGGCGCGGTCGCTGCCGTCTCCGCCGTCGATGCAGCATTCGCATCGTAGCGGCGAACATACGCGAGAATCTTCCGGTTCTCCGGGCTGAGGAACTCAAGCGTCCCGCGACCGAAGACCTGGAAGAGCTTGCGCAGCGCAATCATGTTGCGCGTCCAATGCAGCAGCGAGGATTGATCGGACTGCTGCGCCTCCACGTTGATCGCCTGGTAGCCCCAGATCGGGTCCATGATGACCGGGAAGTAAAGCTTCGCAGGGACAGCCTTGCTGAAGCCGGCGTTGCGGTCTGAGTTCCACTGCATCGGAGTGCGAACGCCATTGCGGTCGCCGAGATAGATATTGTCGCCCATCCCGATCTCGTCGCCGTAGTACATGATCGGCGTTCCAGGGAAGCTAAGCAGAAGCGAGTTCAGAAGCTCAATGCGGCGGCGGTTGTTGTCGACCAGTGGCGCAAGCCGGCGGCGAATCCCGACGTTGATACGCATCCGCGGATCGGCCGAGTACGCAAGGTACATGTAGTCGCGCTCATCGTCGGTGACCATCTCAAGCGTCAGCTCATCGTGGTTGCGAAGGAAGAGTCCCCACTGGCAGTTGTCGGGAATATCCGGCGTCTGCGCCATGATGTCCGTGATGGGCAGGCGATCCTCCTGGCGCAGCGCCATGTAGATGCGCGGCATCAGGGGGAAGTGGAAGGCCATCTGGCACTCGTCGCCGTCGCCGAAGTACGGCCGCACATCGGCGGGCCACATATTAGCCTCGGCGAGGACGAGGCGGTTATCGTATTCGGCATCAATGGCCGCGCGAATCGCCTTGATCTTGACGTGGGTCTCTGGCACGTTCTCGCAGGAGGTGTTGTCACGCTCGATGAGGTACGGAATCGCGTCAAGCCGAAGACCATCGACGCCCATGTCCATCCAGAAGCGCATCGCGTTCAGCACCTCTTCCATCACGCGCGGATTATCGAAGTTCAAGTCCGGCTGGTGCGAAAAGAAGCGGTGCCAGTAGAACTGCTTGGCCACATCGTCCCAGGTCCAGTTCGATTTCTCGGTGTCGGTAAAGATGATGCGCGCATCTTTGTACAGCTCGACCGAATCGGACCAGACATACATCTCGCGCTCAGGTGAGCCAATGGGCGAATTACGTGCAGCCTGGAACCATGGGTGCTGATCGCTCGTGTGATTGATAACAAGCTCGATCATCACCTGCATGCCGCGCAGATGCGCCTCGTTCAGAACCTCTTGAAAGTCAGCGATCGTACCGTAGCTCGGATTGACATCGTTATAGTTCGAGATGTCATAGCCGTCATCGCGCAGCGGCGAGGGGAAGAAGGGCAGCAACCAGAGGCAGGTGACGCCAAGGTCCTGCAGGTAGTCGAGCTTCGAGAGCAGACCCTGAAAGTCGCCGATGCCATCTCCGTTCGAGTCCATGAACGCACGGACGTGAATCTCGTAGATGATGGCGTCTTTGTACCAGAGGGGATCGGTAGCGCTGCCGGCTTTCTTCACGTGATGCACTCTACTTTCGGGAATCGGTGTTCGTTTGGCGGGTCACGCGAAAGATGTGGGCGGGCATCACCTCGGGACGAAGCGCAACATAATTGCTGCGGCCGTTCCACTGGTAATGAGCGCCGGTCAGCAGGTCCTCGACCTCGAAGACCTCGTCATGCTGAATGCCAAAGGTCTTGAGATCGAGCTCAATCCATCCACCCTGCTCCTGCGTCGGATCAAGATTGACGGCGACCAGGATGAGGTTGGTCCCGTCGACCGACGACTTGCTGTAGCAGGTGATGTGCGTATTATCGACCGGGTGGAAGTGCAGCGACAGGTCAGCCTGCAGGGCCTTGTTCTCGCGGCGAATCCTGTTGACGGTCGTGATGAGTGGCGTAATGCTGTTGCTGGCAGAACGGTCCCACTGTCGAATCTGGTACTTCTCGCTGTCAAGATACTCTTCGCTTATAGCCTTTGCCGGACGTTCTTCGCAGAGCTCGAACGCTGGTCCGTAGATTCCGTAGTTTGCGCCCAGGGTCGCGGCAAGAATATAGCGCAGCATAAAGGCCGGGCGACCACCCTTCTGCAGCGACGCATGCAAAATATCCGGAGTGTTGGGCCAGATGTTCGGATGGAAGAAGTCCGTCACCGGCGGCTTGGTGATCTCCTCAAAGTATGTCTCCAACTCCGCCTTCTCCGTCCGCCACGTGAAGTAGGTGTAGGACTGGGTAAAGCCACCCTTCGCCAGCGAGTACATGACGTGCGGCCGTGTAAACGCCTCCGCGAGGAAGAGGACATCCGGGTGGTCTTTGTGAATCTCAGCGATGCACCACTCCCAGAACGGAAGCGCCTTGGTGTGCGGATTGTCAACGCGGAAGACCTTGACGCCGTGACGAACCCAGAAGGCGAAGACCGAGTGCAGCTCCTCCCACAGTCCGCGCCAGTCCGGCGACTCGAAGTTCAGCGGATAGATGTCCTGATACTTCTTCGGCGGGTTCTCGGCATACTGGATTGACCCGTCCGGCCGAATGATGAACCAGTCCGGATGCTCCTTAACCCAGGGGTGATCAGGCGAGCACTGGAAGGCAATATCGAGCGCGAGCTCCATGTTGCTCTTCGTGGCGGCCGTGACCAGCTTCTTGAAGTCAGCCATGGTCCCAAGCTCGGGCAGGATCGACTTGTGACCACCCTCCGCAGCACCGATGGCCCACGGACTGCCAAGGTCGCCCGGCTCCGCGGTAACGCTGTTGTTAGGACCCTTGCGATAGGCCACGCCGATCGGATGGATCGGCGGCATATAGAGGACGTCGAAGCCCATTGCCGCAATCTCGGGCAGTCGCTCCACCACGTCGAGCAGGGTTCCATGACGCGCCGGATCAGGGGACGCCGACCGCGGAAACAGCTCATACCAGGTTGAGTATCGGGCGCGCTCACGGTCGACCCAGACGGTCAGATCCCGGTCATACTTGGTCGCAAGCGTGAGCTCAGGATATTGGCTGACCAGCGCGACAATCTCGTCCGTAATCGGATTTTCGTACATGGCGGCATTCTGATCGGCCAGCCAGCGCAACGAGGTCACGACCTCGGTCAGCTGTGCTGCGTCGCGACCCTTGGCGCGGCCTGCTGCCTGCTCGATCAGCAGCGCTCCAGATCGCAACGCCAGCGGGATATCCTGCGGCTGGCCACCGGCTGCAGGGTCTTTCGGGTCCGGCTGCGCAGCAAGGCGCTTCTTCAGGTCGTCCTTCCAGGTGTCAAAGTGATCGATCCACGCCTGGATGGTGTATTGCCACGTTCCCAGCTGATTCACCTCAAAGGAAGCGGCCCACAGGTCGTTGTCGATCGGCTTGAAGCTCGTCGTACGCCATCGGCGATCCCCCTCCGGACGATAGAGCAACCGCGCGGCAACGTGATCGTGTCCATCGCCAAAGGCGGCACAGGTCACGGTGACGACATCGCCGAGGATCCGTTTCACCGGGTACCGACCGCCGTCCACCTGCGGTTTAACCTCTTCAATGACAATGCGCTTACGACCCTCAACAGGTTTCATCTGGTGACATCTCTCTCAACGACCGGTTGTGCGCGTAAACCGAAGAAGTTCTCGCGACGCCTGATGGTATGCATCCTACTAGGTGACTAGTAAGAAGGATGCCGGGTGGGCTGGCGGCGTTGCTGGCAACAGCAAGTGTACCGAAAGGACTCACCGAGATCGATAACAGGGAGACGAAACAGACGTGTCAGAGTTGAGGAAAGATCAAAAAAAAGGCGGTCCGCTGCACGGCTCGCGTATCGAAGACTACGCCATGATCGGCGACTGCCAAACCGGCGCGCTGGTGTCGCTCAACGGCTCAATTGACTGGCTCTGTTGGCCAAACTTCTCCTCCGCGGCCTGTTTCGCCGGCATTCTTGGAACCAAAGACCATGGCCACTGGCAGATCGCCCCGGAGAAGAAGCTAAAGGGCACCAGCAGGCGATACCGGCCCCACACGATGATCCTCGAGACTCGATTCGAGACATCGGACGGTGAGGTGCTGGTCACCGATTTCATGCCCCCGGTCGACCTGGAAGCAACCCAACCGGAGAAGAAGCGCCGGCACTCAACCATCTTCCGCGTAGTCACCGGCGTGCGAGGCAGGGTTGCGATGCGCATGGAACTGGCGATCCGCTTTGACTACGGCAGGACCGTTCCGTGGGTCTCCAAGACGGATCATGAGCTGCGTGGCGTCGCCGGCCCCGATATGGTGGTCTTGAAAGCAAGCAGTAAGGGCATCACCTGTCCTGCATTGAAGGGCGAAGGTCTCTCTACAATCAGCGAGTTCAAGCTCAGCGAAGGGGAGTCCGTCTCCTTCATCCTGACCAACCTCTCGTCTCTCGAGCCTGTCCCGGAGATGACCGATCCCCAGACTGCGCTCGCACAGACAGCGACCCATTGGGAGACATGGTCGCGCAGGAACAGCTACAAGGGAATGTATGCGGCCGCCGTTGAGCGTTCGCTGATGACCCTCAAGGCGCTGACCTACCAGGAGTCCGGCGGAATCGTAGCCGCTTTGACCACGTCACTGCCGGAGAAGATCGGCGGTCAGCGCAACTGGGACTACCGCTACTGCTGGCTGCGAGATACCTCCTTCACCCTGCTCGTCCTGATGCTCGCCGGCTATACCGAGGACGCAATTGCATGGCGGCGCTGGCTGCTGCGAGCCGTCGCCGGATCACCCGACCAGGTCCAGACGATCTACGGGATCTGCGGTGAGCGCCAGCTCCCCGAGTGGAACGCCAACTGGCTGCCCGGCTATGAGAGGTCGCTCCCCGTGCACATTGGTAACGGCGCCGTCAATCAGTTCCAGCTTGATGTCTTCGGCGAGGTGGCCTCAGCCCTCTTCAGAACCCCAGAGGCCGAGGACGATATTCGCGTCTCGTCGGGCGATCTGCAGGCCGCGCTCATCAATCACCTCTGCGAGGTCTGGACCGAGCCCGATGAGGGTATCTGGGAGGTTCGCGGGCCGCGCCGCCACTTCACACACTCGAAGGTCATGGCCTGGGTCGCGCTCGATCGCGCTATCAAACAACATGAGCGCTTCGACAAAAGCAGTGTCGATCTCAAGCGCTGGAAGAAGAATCGCGACCTTATCCATAAACAGGTCTGCGACAAGGGCTTCAACAAGAAGTTGAACAGCTTCACGCAATCCTACGGCTCGAAGGAACTTGACGCATCCTGTCTCCGCATCGTCCTGGTCGGCTTTCTGCCCGCGGACGATCCCCGCATCAAGGGAACGGTCGAAGCAATCGAGAAGAAGCTGTTGAAAAAAGGTTTTGTGATGCGGTACGACACAAAGGGATCCGGCGACGGCCTTCCGAGTGGCGAAGGCGCGTTTCTCGCCTGCAGCTTCTGGCTGGTCTCCAATCTTTGGCTGATCGGTCGTCGCGGCGACGCCATCAACCTCTTCGAACGATTGTTGAAGCTCACCAATGATGTGGGCCTGCTCTCTGAAGAGTACGATCCAGAGGCGAGGCGTATGCTGGGAAACTTCCCGCAGGCGCTGTCGCATATCGCCTTGATTCACGCCGCTTTCACGCTGTCTGGGGCATGGACCCCGGAAAGTTACGACACCGGCCAGCCCGTATAGCCGCTCCCCGGAGGTGCAACCCTCCCGCGGTCGTCGCTCTCTAACACGGAGACCACTACAACCGGCACGCGTGTTGCTGCTGCATTGCACTGCTCTGCACACTCAATCCAAATCCTTTCTATGGGTGTTTTGTAAATGATAAGAACTCCGAGTTCGACGTACCGGCTGCAGCTTCACAAGGGATTCACATTCGATGACGCCGCCTCGATTGCGAGCTATCTTCGGGAGCTCGGCGTCTCCCATGTGTACTGTTCGCCGTATCTTCAGGCCTCCCCCGGCAGCATGCACGGCTACGATGTCGTCGACCATCAGCGCGTCAACGATGAGTTGGGCGGCCGCGCTGCGCATGGCCGTTTCTGCCGCGTACTGAACGAGCAGAAGCTTGGCCAGGTCCTGGACATCGTTCCCAATCACATGTCGCTTGGCCGCGAGAATCGCTACTGGTGGGATGTGCTCGAGAATGGGACCGCGAGCCGATATGCCTCCTTCTTCGACATTGACTGGCAGCCCCAGGAGGAGCGTCTCCGGGACAAGGTGCTGGTCCCGGTCCTCGCCGACCAGTATGGCCGCGTGCTGCAGTCCGGTGGAATCAAGGTCATTCGAAACTCGATGACCTTCCTGGTCGAGGCCGCCGGCCAGTCGATGCCGGTCGCTCCGCGCTCCCTGCCCGTCATCCTCGCGCGAGCCGCGGAGTACGCCAAGTCGGATACCCTGAGCTTTCTCGCCGCCTCCTTTGGTCGGCTCCCCGAGCCGGAGTCCTGGGATCGTTGGAAGATTCTCGCCAGGCATCGCGACAAGAACGTCCTTTTCGGCCTGCTTCAACGCTTATGCGGCGAAGAGAACGGAGTATGCGAGGCAATCGATCGCTCCGTCACCGAACTGAACGCCAACCAGGACGGCCTCGACGACTTCCTCAATCAGCAGAACTATCGGCTCGCCTACTGGAAGACCGCCGACCAGCAGCTGGGCTACCGCCGCTTCTTCGACGTCAACACCCTCATCGGCCTCCGCGTGGAGCGCGAGCACGTCTTCGAAGAGACCCACGCAGTGATCCTGGACTGGCTCCAGCGCGGTGTGCTCGATGGTGTTCGCGTCGACCATCCCGATGGCCTCCGTGACCCGCTCGAATACTTCCGCCGCCTGCGCGCCGCCGCGCCCGACGCATGGATCGTCGGCGAAAAGATTCTCGAGCCGGGGGAGTTCCTCCGCGAAAGCTGGCCGATCGAAGGCACCAGCGGCTACGACTTCCTCAACGTTGCCAACGCCCTCCTGATGCGTCCCGAAGGATTGATCGAGCTCGACTCGATCTATGCCGAATTCACCAACGAGTCGATCGACTTCAAAGCAATCGCGCATGACAAGAAGATCGCAGTCTCGAAGGAGGCGCTGGGCAGCGACGTCAATCGTCTCACCTCCATCTTCGTCGAGATCTGCGAGGACAATCGCAACGAGCGCGACTTCACGCGTGCAGAGATTCGCCGCGCCATCCGGCAGGTCGCGGCGTGCTTCCAGGTCTATCGAACCTACGTCGTGCCCGAGCGTGATGAGGTAACGGACGAGGACACCGCGCAGATCATCCAGGCAACAGAGCAGGCAAAGCAGAATCGCACGGACATCGATGGGGCACTCTTCGACTTCCTCTGCTAGGTCCTGACGGGCAAGGTCAAGGGCAGGCGCGAGACGGAGTTCCTCATGCGCTTCCAGCAGTTCACCAGCCCGGTAATGGCGAAGGGTGTCGAGGACACCGCGTTCTATTGCTACGACCGCATGACAGGCCTGAACGAGGTCGGCAGCGATCCCTCGCAGAATGGCCTCACCGTCGAGGAGTTCCACGCTTATAACTCGAAGATGCAGGCCACCCATCCGCTGACCATGACCACGCTCTCAACGCACGACACCAAGCGCAGCGACGACGTCCGTGCACGACTGGCGGTGCTGACCGAGATCCCCGGCAGATTCGCCGCCGCCGCCCAGCGCTGGTCCCGGATGAACAGCTCACTGCGAACGGACCAGTATCCCGACCGAAACACGGAGTACTTCTACTACCAGACGCTCATCGGCGCGTGGCCGCTGACGGTCGAGCGCGCCCAGGCCTACATGGCCAAGGCGACCCGCGAAGCCAAGCAGCAGACCTCATGGGTTGCTAATAACAAAGACTTCGAAGACGCGTTGAACCACTTCATCGAAGCGACGATCGGCTCGGAAGAATTTGTAAAGAAGCTCGAGGACTTCGTAGACCGCGTCAAGGGCCCGGGCCGCATCAACTCACTCGCGCAGACCCTGTTGAAGTGCACCTCGCCGGGCGTCCCGGATCTCTACCAGGGAAGCGAACTCTGGGACCTCAGCCTGGTCGATCCCGACAACCGGCGGCCCGTTGACTACGAGCAGCGCAAATCCCTTATCCGGGAACTTGACGGTCTCTCCGCAGCGGAGAGCGCCGCACTTGCAATGGAGCGCATGGACGACGGACTACCAAAGCTCTGGACGATCCATCGCGCCCTCAAGCTGCGAAGCGAGCGACCGGAGTGCTTCGGAGCCGACGCGGCCTACACGCCACTCGAAGTTGAAGGCAAGGCCGCACAGTATGCAGTCGCCTATCTCCGGGGCGACTCGGTAGCAACGATCGTTCCGCGCCTGCCGCTGACGTTAGGCGGATCATGGCAGAAGACGGTCGTGATCCTCCCCGATGGAAGCTGGACAAATCGTCTTACGGGAGAGGTCGTTCAAGGTGGGCGAGTCGCGCTCGAAGCCCTGCTGAAGGCCTTCCCCGTAGCCTTGCTGGTCCGTGAGGATAGAACGAATGCATGAGTTCAAGGTATGGGCGCCGCTCCTCAAGCAGGTCGCCGTCAAGGTAGGCGAAGCCGTCCACCCGATGACCGGGCCGGATCAGCACGGCATGTGGAAGGCTGCAGTCGAAGACGCATCCTCCGGATCGGACTACGGCTTCCTGCTTGGCACAGACACCCATGTCTACCCGGACCCACGTAGCCCATGGCAGCCTCATGGAGTGCACGGTCTCTCCCGGCTCTACGATCAGTCCGCCTTCGTCTGGCACGATGAGCGATGGCAGGGCCCGCCGCTTGGCGGAGCCGTCATCTACGAGCTGCACATTGGAACCTTCACCGCGGAAGGGACCTTCGACGCCGCGATTGAGCGCCTCGACTACCTCTCCGAGCTCGGAATCACTCACATCGAACTCATGCCGGTCGCGGCCTTTCCCGGCGATCACGGCTGGGGCTACGACGGTGTCTCGCTGTTCGCAGTGCGCGACGGCTATGGCGGCCCGGATGGTCTAAAGCGCTTGGTCGACGCATGCCACGGTCGTGGTCTCGCCGTCCTGCTCGACGTGGTCTACAACCACTTTGGGCCGGTCGGGAACTACACCGCCATGTTCGGACCCTACACGACCGACCGCCACCACACGCCATGGGGCAGCGCCATGAACTTTGAGTCGGAGGGTAGCGACGAGGTCCGCCGCTACTTTTGCGACAACGCCCTGATGTGGATGCGGGACTATCACTTCGACGGCCTTCGCCTGGATGCCGTCCATGAGTTCGTAGACCGCTCGGCGATCCACTTTATGGAGCAGATGTCCGCCGAGGTCGAGGTGCTCTCCTCGCGCCTAGGCCGCAGGCTCGTCCTGATCGCCGAGAGTGATCTGAACGACCCGCGCATCGTCACGCCGCGAGAGGCACGCGGCTACGGCATGGATGCGCAATGGAGCGACGACTTCCACCACGCTCTCTTCACGTTGCTGCATGTCGATGAGGGCAAAGGCTACTACGACGACTTCGGGACCTTCGCCAACCTCGCCAAAGCCCTGACCGGGATCTTCGTCTATGACGGTGCCTACTCGAGCTACCGAAAGCGTTCGCACGGGCGCCCCGTCGATGGCCTGTCCGCGCATCACTTTATCGGCTTTATTCAGAATCACGATCAGGTCGGCAACCGCGCCACGGGCGATCGGTTGGAGCACTTTGTCGGCATCGCTCGCGCCAAGGTAGCCGCCGGGATCGTCCTGACGGCACCCTTCATCCCCATGCTCTTCCAGGGCGAGGAGTACGCCGCATCCACCCCCTTTCAATACTTCGCTGATCACGACGATCCGGCCATGGCCAGGATGGTCTCAGAGGGTAGGAAGCGGGAGTTTGCCGCCTTTGGCTGGAACGCAGCAGACATTCCCGACCCGGAGAAGCGTGAGACCTGGATTCGTTCACAGCTCAATTGGGACGAAATTCACGACGGGATTCATGGCGAAATGCTGGAGTGGACCCGCTCCCTCATCCACCTCCGCCGAACCTCGGTCTCGTTGAATGATGGAGACGCAGGACACGCCAGGGTTGAGTTCGACGAGGCCGGGCGCTGGATGGTGATCGTCCGTGGCCAGGTTCGGATCGCGTTCAACCTGGGAACTGAGCCCGTCGAGATCGAAAACCCGGACGACCTGCCGCTGCGCCTTGCTTCATCGAACACGGTCCTCAAGACCGACCATGGCGTCCTGCTCCCGCCAGATAGCCTCGTCATCCTCGCGGAGCAGGAGAGCTAGCCTAAACCCTGAAAAGAGAGCGTTTTTGATCACCTCCCCCAGGGGGAGGGATCCGCCTTCAGTCAACGTTCAGGCTGCATCGCTACCATAGGTGTGTGACACAGTAGCGAAAGACGGGACGTATTGACGCTCCGCGAGAAACTTTCTTTTTTCTGATCCGTCTCCTCTTCAGTATCAACACTATAAAGATCCGCTCTCAGGTGTAGACGAGACCAGGAACAAGTACGCAGAGGACGCACGATGTCAACGAGACTTGGGTATTCATTCGGATTTCTGATGGTCGCTCTGGGTGGACCGATGCTGGCCGTAGCCGGAAACAGCACTCAACTGTACGCGCAGGCGCCGGCCGCCCCCGCAGCAACCTCCCAGCGGGGAACCGTCAAGAGCGTCTCTGGCACCAGCCTCACGATCTCGACCGACGCCGGTCAGACCTCGACGATCACCGTCGCGCCCGCGGCCCGCATCGTCCAGGTAGCCCCAGGCAGCACCGACCTGAAGGCCGCCCAGGCGATCACGCTGACCGACATCAGCGCAGGCGATAAAGTTCTCGTCACGGGCCGGGCAGGCGAGGCCGCTGATCAGTTCACCGCCTCCCGTGTCATCCTGATGAAGTCCGGGGACATCGCCCAGAAGCGGACGGCGGATCAAAGCGACTGGCAGAAGCGCGGTATGGGCGGCATCGTCAGCAGCCTGGACGGAGCGACCCTGACCCTCTCCGCTGGAGCGAAAAAGGTGCAGGTCCAGACCGGCCCTCAGACCATCTTCCGCCGCTACGCCGGGGACTCCATCAAATTTGAAGATGCCAAACCAGGCACCCTCGCCCAGATCCAGGCAGGCGATCAGCTTGAGGTCCGTGGGGCCAAGTCTGAGGACGGCTCAACGATCCAGGCTGAAGAGATCGTCAGCGGGTCGTTCAAGAACCTCTCCGGAACGCTCGCCACCATCAATCCAACCGCTGGAACAATCACGCTCAAAGATCTGACGACGAAGAAGATGGTTACGGTGACGATTACCGCGAACTCCGATCTTCGTAAGCTGCCCCCTGAGGTCGCGGCACGGTTTGCCGCCCGCCAGAAGGGAACAACCGACACCGCCCCACCAGCAACCGCCCGTCCGGCGGCAGCCTCGGCAGACGCTGCCGGAGGACGTCGTCCCGGCATGGGCGCCGGTGGCGGTGGACGGTCTGCCGGAATGGATCTTTCAAAGCTGCTGGCCCGTCTTCCAAGCGTGACCCTCGCCGATCTTCACACTGGCGACGCCGTGATGATCGTGGCCTCGCAAGGAACAGTCGGGGCTGACCAGGTCACCGCAGTCACCCTGCTCTCTGGCGTGGAACCAATTCTTGCCGCCACTCCCACCGGCTCTCAGGCGATGACCCTCTCGCCGTGGCAGGTTGGCGGCGGAGCCCCGGAGGGTGGCGGCTCTCAGTAAGAGTCGCCTCCTCACGATCTCCGCAATCTTGTACGACCCGTTCGATGAAGGTTCGTCGGACCACCTGCAGTTCTGTCCTCAAGGAGTTTGAATGTCTTTTCGCTTCAGTTTGAAGTTCGTCCTGTTGCTGCTGATCGGCATCGTTCCATCGGCACTGTTTGCGCAGCAGGCCCCCAGCATCGTGCAGGGAACCGTCGCAGACCCGGACGCCGCGCTTATCCCGGGCGCTACCGTTACCTTGACGCCCGCATCCGGCCCCGCCCTCACCGCCCTCTCGCAGAGCGACGGCACCTATACGATCCGCAACGTCGCCGCCGGAACCTACTCCATCACGGTCACGATGAACGGCTTCGCAACGTTCGTCCGGCAGGGGATGAAGATCGCCGCCGGGCAGACCGTCACCATCAATACAAAGATGGCGATCCAGACCGAAGACCAGACCATTCAGGTCACGGCCCAGAGCAACACGCTCAGCGTCGACCAGGACAGCAACGCCAGCTCCACCGTCATCAAGGGTAAGGATCTCGAGGCCCTCTCTGACGACCCGGATGAGCTCTCCTCTGAGCTGACCGCGCTCGCCGGTCCCGCCGCCGGCCCTAATGGTGGTCAGATCTACGTCGACGGATTCACCGGTGGACAGCTTCCGCCGAAGTCCTCGATCCGCGAAATCCGTATCAACCAGAACCCCTTCTCCGCCCAGTACGACAAGCTCGGATACGGCCGGGTCGAGGTCTTCACAAAGCCCGGAACCGACTCGTTCCACGGCTCCGCCCAGCTGAACGCCAACGACTCCTCCTTCAACACCGGCAATCCGCTGCTCAACCAGAACCTGACCCAGGGCCTGACGCCGGTCGTTCAGCCGCCGTACCACACGATCTTCTTCTTCGGAAACATGACCGGGCCGATCTCGAAGAACGCCTCGTTCTCCGCCGGCGGATCGCACCGCGCCATCCAGGATAATGCACTCGTGAACGGCTTCATCCTTGCGCCGACCCTCGGCTCGACCGCGATCTGCGCCCCCGGCGACGCAACCTGCGTCCAGTCGCCCTACCAGGCAGCGGTCCCGGTCCCACAGAACCGCTCCGACTTCACGCCGCGCATCGATCTCGCACTGGGGCAGAAGAACACCCTGACCGTTCGCTATCAGTATGAGCAGAACAACCAGAGCAATAACGGCGTCGGCAGCTTCGTCACCCAGACGGCCGGCAGCAGCGTCGGGACCAACGAGAATACGATCCAGATCAGCGATACGCAGATCGTCAGCAATCGCATCATCAACGAGACGCGCTTCGAGTACCAGCGCGAGAAGAGCATCACGACCGCGACCAGCACCGCGCCCGCAGTGAGCGTGCAGGGATCCTTCACCGCCGGTGGCTCCGCCGCAGGCTCGGTCAGCGACTACCAGAACCATTACGAGGGCCAGAACTACACCTCGATCCAGCTGAAGAACAACTTCATTCGCCTCGGCGGCAGACTTCGGCTGACGACGGATGACAACACGACGACTGCCGGCACCAACGGCGTCTTCACCTACAACAGCCTCAACAACTACAAGGCCAATGTTCCGAGCCAGTTCACCATCGCGACCATCAACAGCCCGGCCCAGGCGACGACGGTCGACGTTGGCGTCTACGCTGAGGATGACTGGAAGATCAAGCCCAACCTCACCGTCACCTACGGTATCCGCTACGAGGCGCAGAACTTCATCTCCGAGCGCCACGACTTCGCACCCCGCCTGTCCTTCGCCTATGGTCTCGGCAGCTCCAAGGGCACACCGAAGACGGTGATCCGCGGCGGCTTCGGTATCTTCTACGACCGCTTCAATCTCGCCAACCAGGTCACAACCGTCCAGCAGGATGGGCTGCACCAGACGCGATCGATCGCGATCTTCAACGCCGCACCAGCCGCCGTCTGCTCCCCGACGACGGTTGCAAACTGCCTCGCCGCTACCGGCGTTCGCGGCAACCAAACCTACGGCGCCTCCCCTTCACTGGCCTCGCCGTACACGCTGCAGTTCGCCATTGGCGCAGACCAGCAGCTCTTCAAAGGGGCAACGCTCTCGGTCAACTACCTGCGCGCTGAGGGCGACCGCCAGTTCGTCAGCCTCGTGACCTCGACAGCCCCCGTGAACTACCAGTTCACCTCGCTTGGAAAGTATCGCGAAGACCAGGTGATCGCAAACTTCAACCTGCGCAACAGCCGGTACTTCTCACTCTTCGGCTACTACGCGCTGAACTTTGCAAACTCGAATACCGCCGGAGCAACCGCCTTCCCGTCACAGTCTGGCAATCTGAGGGTTGACTACGGCCGCGCTACCTTCTCCGTGCGCAACCGCGTCTTCATCGGCGGATCGATCAACGCGCCGTTCCACATCACGGTTAGCCCGTTCATCATCGCGGCATCCGGTACGCCGTACAACATCACGACCGGCACCGACGTAAACGGAGACAGCCAATACACAGACCGGCCCGCCTTCGCGAACGGAACCTCAGGCCGTTGCACCGTGGCTGCTGACTTCGTCACCCCGGCGGCTGGTTCAACCTACACTCCCATTCCCATCAACTACTGCACCGGCCCGGCTCTCTTCACGGCTAACGTACGCGTCTCGAAGACCTTTGGCTTCGGTCCTCTAACCGCCGCAGCGGCACGCGCCGCCGCCGGAAACAGCGGCGGTGGTCCTGGCCCCGGTTCGATGGGTCGCGGCCCCGGCGGTGGTGGTGGTCGTGGCGGCCCCGGCGGCGGTCCAGGTGCAGCAAGCACCGGCCATCGTTACAATCTCGCAATCGGAGCGCAGGCGCAGAATCTCTTCAACTACAAGGACTACGGCGTACCGGTCGGAACCCTGACCTCTCAGCAGTTCGGTCAGTCCACCCAGCTCGCCGGTGGCCCCTACACCACGAACTCTGCAGTCGAACGGCTTCAGGTCTTCATGTCCTTCAACTTCTAACCCTGCCAGCACGTCAAAAGGCGCTACCGATCGGGTAGCGCCCTTTTTCTTTACGGAGTGTCTAGGCTACGACGATGGTCTTCGCGACCATGAACTCATGCATCCCAGACGCCGAGAGCTCTCTACCATAACCCGAGTGCTTCACTCCGCCAAACGGCAGCCGCGGATCGCTCGCGACCATCACGTTAACAAAGACCGCTCCGGTCTGCAGCTCGCGCATGAAGCGCTGCTGCTCTGCTTCGTCGTTCGTCCAGACGGACGCAGCCAGACCGAAGGGCGAGTCGTTCGCCACATCAATCGCCTCCTCAAGAGTGTGAATCCGAAAGAGCAGCGCAACCGGTCCGAAAAACTCCTCACGATACACAGCCGCCGTTCGCGGCAGGTCGACCAGCACCGTAGGCTCGAAGTAAAAGCCATCCCCAACCATGCGCTCGCCCCCGGTCAGAGCGCGTGCACCTGCATCGAGCGCGGCAGCGACCTGCTCTTCCAGGCGATCGCGTATGCCTGCGCTCGACAACGGACCCACATCGGTCTCCTCACGCATCGGATCCCCAACCCGCATCGCCTCCATGCCCGCAACAAACTTTGCTTCAAACTCGTCGTAGATCGCGTCCGCCACAAGGAAGCGCTTGCCCGCAATGCAGGACTGACCGTTGTTGACGCAGCGCGCACGCACCGCAGTCTCAACCGCATGATCGAGATCAGCCGACGGCATTACGATAAAGGCGTCGCTCCCCCCAAGTTCAAGCACGGACTTCTTGATGAGCCGGCCGGCGAGCGAAGCCACGGCACTCCCCGCTGCCTCGCTGCCAGTCAGTGTGACGGCACGCACGCGATCATCCGCAAGCACCGACTCGGTCTGATCAACCTCAATCAGCAGCGATTGAAAGATCCCCCGCGGAAACCCTGCACGCCGTACGAGCGACTCAATCGCGAGGGAGCACTGCGGCACGTTCGGCGCATGCTTCAGCAGCCCCGCGTTCCCCGCCATCAACGCCGGTGCGAGGAAGCGGAAGACCTGCCAGAAAGGGAAGTTCCACGGCATGATGGCAAGCACGACCCCCATCGGCTCCCAGCGGACAAAGCTCTCACTGGCCTCCGTCTCGATCGCAATAGGAGCGACGATCCCTGCCGCCTCGTCCGCATAGTAGCGACAGCAGACCGCACACTTCAGGGCCTCCTGGCGCGCCGCCTGGAAGGTCTTCCCCATCTCAAGCGTCATGATGCGAGCCAGGTCGTCGACCTCTTCCTCAAGCAGCGCGGCCAGCTTCTTCATGCACATGGAGCGATGCTCGAGCGGAACCTTTCGATAGGCTCGAAAAGCCTCCTCGGCAAGGTCGATCTTCTCTTGGATGGCCTCTGCCGTGAGCGGTTCAAAGCTGCGAATCAGGTAGCCGGTTGCGGGGTTGATGGATTCGATCGGCATCGTTCAGTGCGTCTCTTTCTCGTCCGGTTCAGTGGCAAGCCGTGCAAGGGCTCCAGCAAGAATCGTCGTTCCCAGCACAATATCCGCATCCGTCGCGAACTCCTCCGGCCGATGACTGACGCCATCCCTGCACGGGATGAAGATCATCGCGACCGGCGCAACGCGCGCCATGAAGAGCGAGTCGTGATACGCGCGGCTGATCATCTTCTTGGGCGTAACGGCATACTCAGCGCAGACCTCTTCGACCACACTCACGATATGTGGCGACGAGGTCGTCGGAGCGTCTGCATTGACCATCGTCTCGACGATCGTGACCCCACGCGCCTCCGCAATGCCCGCATAGTCCTGGCGAATCGCCTGCATCACGCGGTCGCGGCGATCGGGATCAATATCGCGGATGTCCAGCTGCAGCGAAACGCGGCTCGGCACGCTGTTGACCGCGCCGGGGTACACCTCGCAGGTCCCGACGGTAGCCACAGTATCCGCCGCTCCACTCGCCGCATTCGCCGCCCGCGCATGTCGCTCGATCGACAGGATCAACTCCGCCGCGGCGCACAGCGCATCCCTGCGATCCGGCATCAGCAGCGCTCCGGCGTGGCCCCCAAGCCCCGTGATCGTAAAGCGGTAGCCGGCAGGCGCCGCAATACTGGTGACAATTCCGATCGACAGCCCTTCGCGCTCCAGCAGCGGCCCCTGCTCGATGTGCAGCTCAACCCACGCATGATACGAGTTCGGGGGGACTCGCACACCCTCAAGACCACCGGTGAATCCTCCAGCCGTGCGCACCTCGGCGAGCGTAGCGCCGCTGCTGTCAACGAGCTCGTCCGCAGCCTGCGGATCGAGCGCGCCCGAGAGCAGCCGGCTGCCCAGACAGCCGATCCCAAACCGCGTCGGCTCCTCCGAGGTGAAGAGCACAAGCTCAATTGAGCGCAGCGGCTGGAACCCCGCCTGCCGCAGGCTGCGCATCGCCTCGAGACCTCCCAGCACACCGACCGTTCCGTCGTACATCCCGGCGTGCGGGATCGCGTCGATATGCGATCCCGTCCCGACAGGAGCAGCATGCGGATCGGAGCCCTCCCATCGAATGACGGTATTCCCGACCGGATCCTCCGTCACGCTGAAGCCAGCCGCATCGGAGAGATCCTTCAACCACGCCCGCGCCCGCAGGTCATCCTCACTGAAGACGATGCGAGTCACAGCGGTGCCCGTCGCCGCAGGCTCCACAGACGTAAATCCCGCAAGGGCGTTCAGCTCTCCGATCAGCCGCGCTTCGTCAATCTGTACCTTCATGGTGAACAGTTCTCCCGGCCTACGCGAGCGGATGGCGGTTCCAGTCTTTATAGATGAGGTACTTCGCAGGCTGCTTGCCAAGCGCGCCGAACCACTGCGGACAGTAGGGTGCCATCCAGATAAAATCGCCCGCGGTCACCGGATACCAGCAGTCGCCAAGGCGATAGATTCCGCCGCCTTCAAGCATCAGCAGGCCATGCTCCATCACATGAACCTCGACCATGCTCAGCGCGGCGCCGGGCTGATACGTCATCGTATTCACGGCAAAGTCGAACGCTGGATTGTCCGGCAGAAGTGGACACACCTGGAGGTCGTCGTCGCCCGCCAGTGCGGACGTTGGCTGCGAGCTCTCATGCCCGATCACAAGCGATGGCGCGGCCGCACGCGAGAGCGGAACGTACTGCTTCTCAATCACAGCCGCCCGCGCGCCAGCGGAAGCATGCAGCCGGTGAACCGTGCCCGCCGGAAGATAGGCAAAGCTGCCAACAGTCAAAGGATGCGTCGCCCCTTCAACGGTCAGCTCCGCGTCACCGTCAAGCATGTAGAGGAAGCGCTGCGCCGTCGTCGCTCCAAGGCATCCGCCCGCGCCAAGCTCAGCCGTATACTGCGCAAACTGCGCGCCACCGGCCGGTGAGATATGCACAATACCGGCAGCAGCCGTCATGCCCGGCAGGGGAGCACGAACAAAGGTATCCGGCGTGTGAAGCAGGTGGTCGCGCTGACTGGTGCTGCGTGTCTCTCCGAGCGTGTGCATAGGACGTCCCTGTGTGCCGTCAGTGGGTATGCCGATAGCCTACAGCAGCATCACCGCAGATGCATCAGGAACTGCATCGCCGTCGCAATCGCAGCCTCAACATCCTGCACGCGCACCGCCTCATCCGGGTGATGGCTTAGGCCGCCAGGGCTCTGCAGAAAGAGCATCACCGAAGGCAGTCGCTCCGCGATGATCATGGCGTCATGACCAGCACCGCTGATCATCATGGAGACGGGAAAGCCGGCCCGCTCCGCTGCCAGGGACAGAGCATTTACGAGATCACGGTCCATCGCAACTGCAGGCTGATTGTGGATCTGCCGCGCGGCAACAGTGACGCCTCGCGTCAGTGCCGTGAACGTTGCCTGCTCGATCAGCGCTGTAATCGCAGCCTCCCGAATCGCATCATTGGCGTGCCTGATGTCGAGCGACGCTACCAGGCGTCCCGCAATGACGTTGGCAGCACCTGGCTCCGCGCGAATCTGGCCAATCGTCGCGACAAGCCCCTGCCTGCTCGATGCATAGCGCTCCACCTCGACGATCCAATGCGCTGCAGCTGCGATGGCATCGTGACGAAGCGGCATCGGCGTGGTGCCTGCGTGATTTGCGTGACCGGTAAAGGTCAACTCCATCCGGGTCTGGCCGGCGATTGCCTCGACAACAGCCACCGAGCGCCCTTCCCCCTCGAGCACCGGACCCTGCTCAATGTGGAACTCGAAATACGCAAAGGCGTTGGCGGGAAGCAGTGCATCCGCGAGCTTCTGCGGATCGAGACCAAAGTCCATAAGGGCGCCCGTCACCGTTCGACCATTCGCATCGGTTCGGCCCAGCGTGGCCTCATCAAGTTGTCCGATCGCCGCAAGACTTCCAAGAAAAGGTTTGCCAAATCGCACGCCCTCCTCTTCGGAGAAGCCGATCACCTCGATCGCAAAGGGCAGCCTCCGGCCCTGAAGCTGCAGCTCTTCCACCATCCCAACCCCGAGCACGACGCCGAGCACGCCATCAAATGCGCCCGCATTCGGAACGCTGTCGAGATGCGAGGCGATGACGAGAGTCGGAGCATCCGCTGTTGCCCCGGGATACAGACCGCGAATATTCCCGACTGCATCGATGCGCACAGCCATCCCTGCGGCCTCCATCCACTCCCGCAGCAGTGCATGAACCCCGTGCATCGGAGGCGACAGGAAGAGGCGGGTAATCTCACCTTCGATCTCGGAACACTGCGCAATCTGGCGGCAGCGCGCAATGACCTGCTCCGCCCGGGTCGTTCTTTGATC
>CAZZZQ010000002.1:0-32156 GCA_964658405.1 uncultured Sphingomonas sp. | reverse complement strand
GATCGAGATCGCGACAGGGTGGACGATCGGCTACGTGGCACTGGCGGTGGGTTGGCTGGTCGGCAAGGGGATGAAGCTTGGGTCTGAGGGCAGGGGTGGCAGGCGCTACCAGGTGGTGGCGGCGATCCTGACGTATCTATCGGTCTCTTGTGCGAGTCTGATCGTGATTCTGCATGCGGTGCGGATGCCGGCGGGGACTGCGATCAGCTATGGACCGGCGTTGCTGAGTTTCTTTCTGAAGTATGGATTGCTGGCGCCGTTTCTCGATCTGAAGACCGGCGTTGGCGGGGTGATTGGACTGTTCATTCTCTTCATTGGCATTCGCGCGGCATGGACGATGACTGCAGGTTCGGACTATCGGGTTTCGGGGCCGTATCACGTGGGCCAGTCCAAAAGGATGGAGTCCTGATGGGAGCCTCGCAGCCGCTTGTACTGTCGTCCTCGTCGCATCTGTGCCCGGTCTGCCAGGCGGAGTTGCGTGCGGGCGACCTGGCGTGTCCGCGGTGCCAGACGCTGGTGCATGGTGCGCGGCTGGACGCGATCTCGAAGGACGCGCTGGAGCTGGAGCGAGCGGGCAGCATGGACGATGCGCGTGAGCTCTGGCGATCGGCGCTGCCGCTGCTGCCGCGTGAGTCGACGCAGGCTGACTGGATTCGGCAGCACCTGCGGGAGCTGGATGGGCAGGCGATCGAGAGGCGACAGACGGCGCAGCTTGACCGTGTGCCGGAGAAGAAGAGCTGGACGAAGCGGCTGGGTCCGCTGGCTCCGGTTGCGCTGCTGCTGGCGAAGCTGAAGTCGTTCTTCTTCATCCTTCTGAAGCTGAAGTTTCTGCTGAGCTTTGCGCTGTTTCTTGGGGTCTACTGGACACTCTTCGGGCCGTGGTTTGGCGTGGGTTTTGCGCTGCAGATTTTGATTCATGAGCTGGGCCATGTATTTGCCGTCAAGCGGCGCGGGCTGAAGGCTGACCTGCCGGTGTTTCTGCCGGGCTTTGGAGCGTATGTCCGGTGGCAGGGCTTCGATATCTCGGTCGATGCGCGGGCGGAGATTGCGCTGGCCGGCCCGTTCTTCGGCCTGCTCGCGGCTGCTTCGTGCATGGGGATCTATCTCTACACGCGGATGCCGGTCTTTGCAGCGCTGGCGCATGCGGGCGCGTGGCTGAACCTGATCAACCTGATCCCGGTGTGGATGCTTGACGGCGGGCAGGCTGCGCATGCGTTGAGTAAGCTGCAGCGGGGGTTGCTGCTGGTGGCCTGCATCATCTTCTTTGCGCTGACGGAGCAGAAGGTCTTTCTGCTGGTTGCGGCTGGGATGGCCTATCGGCTGTTTACGAGGGATGAGCCCGCGGAGCCGAGCACGCGGACGATGGTGTTCTACGTCGTTCTGCTGTTTGCGCTGGGCGTGTTGCTGAAGGTGATTCCGCTGCAGCCGGGCGGGGCGTTCTAGGGACTGGAGACGCAGCTTTCCTTCGGGAATGACCCATGAAACCTATGCGGTGGGTGCTGCGTGGCGCTGCGTTGTGAACCGGTCCTTCAGTTTCAGGAGTGGCCGCTCCACGAAGCGGTAGCTCAGCGTGGCGAGCAGCACGGTGGCGGAGAAGGCCAGGATCAGGGTTATTGCGTAGGCGTGGTTGGGGGCGAGGCGGTGGGCGGCGTCTGCGTAGAAGTCATGCAGCAGGTCGTGGTAGACGTAGAAGCCGTAGCTGATCGTCCCGAGGGCGCGCAGTGGTCTCCAGTTCAGGGCTGCTCCGAGCAGGCTGCCGGGGTGGATGCATTCGAGAATGAGTGCGGCGGCGAAGAGATCGATCAGGGTGAAGCCGAAGATGCCGATCCAGTTTGACGCGGAGCCTTCGAGCGGTAAGGACAGCACCCTGGTTGAGATCAGATAGAGCGCTACGAAGAGGATGGAGGCTGTGACGAGCAGCGGACGTCTTACGCGACGGACCATGTCGGCCTCCGGGCCTCGCAGGCAAAGCGCGATCAGCCCGCCGATGAGCAGAGCATCGAGGCGGGTTGGGAGGCTTCGGTAGAACAGCTCCATGTGGAGCAGTTGAGGAGTCAGCCACCGGCTTAGAAGGGCTCTCAGCAAAGGGCTGAGAACGATGACGCCCAGGCAGATCCTGCTGAGTGTCTCGCGGCTGCGGATGCGATAGACGATGAACGGCCAGACCAGGTAGAACTGCTCTTCGACGCAGAGCGACCAGAAGTGGGCGATGTACAGGTGCACCGGGTAGCCGAACCAGGCATTGACCTTCGGGCCGAAGAGCAGCATGTCGAACCGGTATGGATTACCCGCCTGGTGGAGGAAGAAGAACCGCGCGTAGTTGCCGAGGTAGACCGGCCAGAGTGCCCAGCGCCAGTTCCACTGCCATGCGGCGAGCGGCGTGAGCAGAAGGATGATTCCCCAGATGAAGTAGTAGAGCGGGAAGATCCTGAGGGTGCGGCGGATGTAGAAGTTGCGGTACCGGTGAAGCGCGTGGCGACTGTCGTAGAGGATGCCGGTGATGAGGAAGCCGGAGAGGACGAAGAAGATATCGACGCCGGTCCAGCCCCAGCCGAAGAGGAAGGCTCGACCGGCTCCGTAGTGCTGGAAGAAGACCATGATGACAGCAACCGCTCGCAGTCCGTCGAGGGCTGGGTAGTACGTTGATCTCGGAACGCTGGGGCCGCCTGACTGCATGGTGATGCAACTATAGCCGCAGTCTGGTGCCTCCCTTTTTATTGCTTCGCTTCAGAAGCCTCCTCCGTGCGGAGTGTGGGGAAAGGTCCTAAGATGGAGCTTCAATCACTTCTACTTTTCGTATGAGGGCCTTCGTGCATCCTGGGATTGCTGCTGCTGTTGTACTCGCTTCTACGTTGGCAACCGGGACCTGTGTTGCCCAGACTGCCGCAAAGCCGCCTGCCAAGCCGACCTACATCCGCGCCGGGCATCTCTTTGATCCCTCCACCGGTAAGTATCAGGACAACGTAACGCTGGTCGTCGTGGAGGAGCGCGTTCAATCGGTGGAGGCGGCCTCCTTCAAGGTTCCGGCCGGAGCCGAGGTGATTGATCTCTCGGGCGACTATGTGCTGCCGGGATTGATCGACTGCCATACGCATCTCGGTGCGCGCTCGGATAAGTACGACGAGATCAACTCGTTTCGCGATACGCCCTTCGACTCGGCGATTGCCGGCGTGGTGAACGCGAAGAAGACGCTCAATGCCGGTTTTACGACGGTGCGCGATGTGGGTTCGCTACCTTTTCTCGCGGTCGATCTTCGCAACAACATCAACGCCGGCTACATCCCGGGGCCGCGCATGGTGGCGTCCGGACCGGGGATCTCGATCACCGGCGGGCACGGCGATCTGAACGGCTATGCGCCGCAGGTGAGTTACCAGATGTTCCCGGCGCAGCATGAGTTTGGCATCGCGGACAGCCCTGACGAGGTGCGGAAGATCGTCCGTGAGCAGGTCAAGTATGGAGTCGACGTCATCAAGATCCTGGCATCGGGCGGGGTCTTATCGCTGGGCGATCAGCCGGGCGCACCGCAGTTCACGCTTGAAGAGTTGAAGGTTGCGGCGGAGACGGCGCACCAGGCCGGGCGAAAGATCGCCGCGCATGCCCATGGCGCGCAGTCGATCAAGTGGTCCATCGAGGCAGGCATTGACTCGATTGAACATGCGTCCCTGGTCGATGACGAGGGAATTGCAATGGCGAAGGCGCATGGCACCTACTTCGTGATGGACATCTATGACGATGACTACATTCTGAATGAGGCGCCGAAGTTTAATATTCCGAAGCAGGTGCTGGATAAGGAACGCGCGCTTGGTCAGACGCAGCGCGATAACTTTCGCAAAGCGCATGCGGCGGGCGTCAAGATGGCCTTCGGCACCGACGAAGGCGTGTATCCCCATGGCGATAACGCGAAGCAGTTTCACTACATGGTGATGTACGGGATGACGCCGGTCGAGGCGATCCAGGCGGCGACGAGTGCGGCGGCTGATCTGATTGGGCGCTCGAAGGACGTGGGATCGCTGCGCGCGGGGCACTATGCTGACCTGGTCGCAACGACCCTCGACCCGCTCCATAAGGTCGAGGTGCTCGAGAAGATCGACGTGGTCGTCAAGGGCGGAGCGGTCGTGCGCGGTGCAACGACGACGATTGCACCCTAAGCTTCGCGGCGGATGTAGCGACGGTTGCGGGTATGGAAGCTGCCGCCGAGAACGCGGCCGATGGCCTCGGGGTAGGCGATGTGCTCCTGCTCGAGGATGCGTGCGGAGAGGGTGTCGGCGGTGTCGTCGTCGTGGATCGGGACGGCGCGCTGGAGGATGATGACGCCGTGGTCGACCGCCTCGTCGACGAAGTGCACGGTACAGCCTGCGACCTTTGCGCCGAATTCAAGCGCCTGGCCCTGTGCGTCGAGCCCCGGAAAGGCCGGGAGCAACGATGGGTGGACGTTGAGGATGCGCTCTGGGAAGGCCTCGACAAAAGCCGGGGAGATGATGCGCATGTAGCCTGCGAGGCAGACCAGATCGACACGATGCTGGTGGAGCCGCGCGATCATCTCGGTGTCATGCTCCGCTCGTTTGCGACCTGCAGAGGGGATGGCAAAGGCGGGCAGGCCGAGCTCGCGGGCCGAGGTGAGGCCGGGTGCGTCCTCTTTATTCGAGAGGACAACGGCGATCTCTGCGCCGAGAAGACGATTCTGGCGGATGGCTTCGGCGATGGCGAGGAAGTTGGAGCCCCGGCCGGAGAGGAGGATGCCTAAGCGTTGCATCTCTCTACTCTAACTTCTGGGTCCTGAGTAGAGAAGTCCGGGCATCTCGTCCCCTTGGTGCAGCGTGCTGACGGATCCGCCGTGGCTGATCGAACCCGGATGTGATGATTGGGCAAGTCTTTGCGCACCATCCGACTTTGAATCACCCATAACTCGTTCTAAATGAGTAGCGGATGGTTTGGTCACAGGCATGCACCTGCCCTGTCAACTCAGCACCGCAGCTTATCAACCCCTCTATTCCTATGTGACGGAAACGGCGAAGCTTGCCTGTTGGCCTGCTTCACCTCACACAACGAGTGCACACAGCGCTGGTTCGCCTCATTGGGGAGTCTGAAAGCCGGAGAGGCCTGTCTCATGAATGTCGCGAATGCCTTCTTCTGTTTTTTGCTGCTCGCGGTGTTTATCGCCGAAGCGGCACTCCTGTGCAGGGTGCTTCCGCTGCAACGGAGGCTTACCGCGGAGGACCTTGCATCAGGCCGGCTGTTGACGGTGGA
Source organism: uncultured Sphingomonas sp. (assembly GCA_964658405.1). Lineage (GTDB taxonomy): Bacteria > Acidobacteriota > Terriglobia > Terriglobales > Acidobacteriaceae > Edaphobacter. The sequence goes on along the minus strand of CAZZZQ010000002.1, from coordinate 26,909 downwards.
TGGTCTTCGGGGAATTCTTGCACCGTCCGTCTTCATTCATCATGCTTTGCTGTTCTTCTTCCTTTTGCAGACGGGTCACTGGGAAGAGGCGCCCTCCAATTTTTATGCGCAGATGGGCGTGCTGCCGGTGACCCTGTTCTTCTTCGTGACGGGATATCTTTTCTGGTCGAAGCTGATGAAACGGCCGGATCTAGGCTTCATAGCTTTTATGAAAGATCGCCTGGGCAGGCTTGGCGGAGCTTACCTGCTGGCGTGCCTGCTGTTGTTTCTTTTTGTCGCGGTTGCCAGCGGCTTCCATCGGCAGCAGTCGTGGGGCAGATTGATTCTCGATGTCGTGAAGTGGTTTTCTTTCCTGGGAGCCGGTCACGACATCAATGGCGTCTTTGATTCGAAACGTCTGCTTGGACAGGTCTGGACCCTTCGGCTGGAGTGGATGTTTTATCTGAGCCTACCCTTCTTCGGCTGGTTCGCACGCAGGAGGTGGCGGCTGCCTCTCCTGCTGGCGGGGGCGTTGCTCTTAAGCCTGCTGGCCGACAGGGTTACGTTTGGCTTCAACTGGCCAGTGAACTATGCGTGGAAGACGCTGGGTGGCTACGCACAGTTCCTCTTTGAAACCTTCAGCGCCGGGATGATCGTGGCGGCGGTCAAGCTGTCGAAGCCGGCGAGGGCATGGGCGCAGGGGCATTCGGCGGCGGTCTTGTCGGTGGGTCTGCTGGCGATCACAGCATGGGCTGTTCCGGCCAGATACGGATGGCTTGAGAGTGGGATGTTGATCGTGCCGTTTGCCTGTATCTGTTCGGGCAATACGCTGTTTGGCCTGCTGGCGTCGGCGCCGGTCCGCTCGCTTGGCCGTATCAGCTACAGCTTCTACCTCTTGCATGTCTTCGTGCTGCAGGCCGGTGTTGCGGTCTTAGCGCGCTTCACGTCGGTGGGTTCTCTCTCGGCTCTCAGCTACTGGAGTTTCGTCGCGGTGTGCGGGGTGCTTGCAGTGCTGGTGTCTTATCTCTCCTACCAGTTCCTGGAGCACCCCTTCATGAAGAAGGCCGTCAAGCCGGTCGCAGAGAAGGAGCCGCTGAAGCCAGCTGCGGCGATCTGGGAGACTCCGCTCTGGTTTTAGTGGTTGCGGAGACTGCACGGCGACATGCATGGCGTGGGGATAACAGTCGATCGGAGGGATACGAGGTGAACATGGCACATCCAGGGGTAGTAGAGCGGACGTTGATGTCCGCCACGGGTGCACGGACGATCGACCCGACGCAGAGCGTGGGTTCGCTTCCGATGATGGGATCACTTCGGACAAAGGCGAGAGCACAGTTCGGCAGGCTGGAATCGGCATCGATGTTGCTGTATGCGCTCCTGCTGGCGTGGTGCATCCCACGTCATGAAAGTTGGTTCGACGAGGCGCAGGCGTGGCTGATTGCACGAGATTCATCGCTGGTGGATCTGCTTGTGCATCGACTTCACTACGAAGGCTCGCCGGGCCTCTGGCATACGCTGCTCTGGATCGAGACGAGACTCGGTGTTCCGTTTATCGGGATGCAGCTGATTGCAGGCGCACTGGCCACGGCAGGCGTCTACGTGGGGCTGCGGTATTCGCCGGTTCCCAGAGCGATCAAGCTGCTGGCCCCCTTTACCTTCTACGTGATCTATCAGTATGCGGTGGTGGCGCGAAGCTACGTGCTTGCACCACTCTTCGTCTATGGGCTGCTCGCGTTGTATGGAAACCGCAAGAGCAACCCGATGGCGTTTGCTGTCCTGGCGGGATTGTTCGCGAACTGCTCCTTGCACATGGCGGCGCTTTCGATGGGCCTGGTGGTGCTCTATGCCGCCGATCGGCTTTGGGGAGGGCATGCCATCGCGCGGCATCGTCTGCTGCTTCCTGCACTGGTCCTCGTGCTGCTGTTCGGAGCTTCCGCGGCGACCGCGATGCCGACGTCGGATGGATCTTCAACGACGGCAAATCCACTGGTCGAGGCGCTGCGCAACCAGTTTTCACATCACGTCAAGGCTGCCTCTCCAGCGAAGGCTGACGCGATCGGCCTGGAGAAGGACGAGGTCTGGACCGTTCCTCCGGCACAGGGTGCGCTTGCGACCAAGGCATGGCTGGCCATTAATGCCATCCCCGCGCAGGGAAGCCCCATCATCCTCAGCGGGCGCGTCCTGAAACATCTCCTTGTTTTGCTCACGGCGATGACGGCCCCGATCTCAACGTCGAATCTGCTGGCAGGAATTTTCCTGATGCTGCTGTGTATCAGCCTTGCGTGGGCGAGGCTATGGCTTGCGCTGCTGCCGCTTGCGCTGGTGCAGGTCTGCAACGTGATGATCTCAGGCGAGGCGCACCACATCGGGCTGGTATGGATTGCGATCACGGCGGCTCTCTGGATACTGTGGCTGCAGGATCCTCGCGGTGTTTGGGAGGCGAGGACTCGTGATGCGCTCTACGGCTGCGTTTTGCTTGTCATGGTGCTGCAGATCGGATGGAGCGGGCATGCGCTGCTCGGTGATATGCGAGCGCCCTACTCGAGCAGCAAAGCGACGGCGGCGTTTCTTGCCACTGTGCCACGGAGCGTCCATATCGTAGCGTTCGACGACGATTCGGTGACGGTCAACGCTTATCTTCCGGAGCGACCGTATTCGAACCAGTCGGTTGACTACTGGCCGTTCAGCCGGACGAGAAACCCAAGTCTTTTCATCCGGGAGACGATGGCGGAGCAGCCTGGGATGGTCATTCTTAAGATGTCCAGCCCGGTCTTTCCGGTGACCGCTCAATGGGTCACGCTGGTGCCGCCGGGCACGGTCTTTGTGCAGCAGGACCTTGTACACCTGTTGGAATCACAGGGGTACCGCGAGACCCATCGTTTTTGTGGAACCCGGTTTTATCGGGACACGGCTGAGTCAGTGGATTGCCGCCTGATCTATGAGCGTGTGCAGCCCCTGCCCTAAAACATTCGAAGTCATTCAAGTGAGTTTGCCGGAGTCGATCCCGGCATAACGAGACCACTCCGCTTGCAGTTCAGAGTTGCCCTTGTTGCGGGGACTCATGGGCTCGGCCTAACCAGAAAGACTGAGGAGAAAGTTCATGGCGAAGACAGCGATCATCATTGGTGCAGGACCGGCCGGACTGACGGCAGGATTGGAGTTGCTGCGCCGGTCAGATATTCATCCGATCGTCCTTGAGGCCAGTGATGAGATCGGCGGGATCTCGCGCACGATCAAGTACAAGGGCAACCGCATGGATATTGGCGGGCATCGCTTCTTCTCAAAGTCGGATCGCGTCATGCAGTGGTGGATGGAGATCATGCCGGTTGAGGCCGGCGCGAGTGATGCGCCGGTGCCGGTGATTCAATACCAGGGCAAGTCGCGCGGTCTACCGTCGGCGGTTCCCACGACCAAGCCGGATCCAGCGGCTGATCCGGACAAGGTCATGCTCATCCGTCCGCGCAAGAGCCGCATCTACTACCTGCGCAAGTTCTTCGACTACCCGATCAAACTGTCGGGCGGCACGCTGCAGAACCTGGGCGCGGTGCGAACGGCCAAGGTCGGGATCAGCTACATTGCGTCGCGGGTCGGTCAGATCAAGCCTGAGAAGAGCCTTGAAGACTTCCTGATCAATCGCTTCGGACGGCAGCTCTATTTGACCTTCTTCAAGAGCTACACGGAAAAGGTGTGGGGGACGCCGTGCGACCAGATCTCGGCGGAGTGGGGTGCGCAACGCATTAAGGGTCTGAGTCTGACCACAGCGCTCAAGCACTTTGTGCAACAGGCAATGAAAGGTAAGAGCAAGCCTGGTGCCGGGACCGACCTCGCGCAAAAGGATACCGACACCAGCCTGATCGAGCGCTTCATGTATCCGAAGCTTGGGCCCGGGCAGCTTTGGGAGCACGTCGCGGAAGAGATCGTGCGGCTTGGCGGCGAGGTTCAGACTGGCTGGAAGGTCACCGACATACACTGCGATGGCAGCGAGGTGCGATGGGTTGAAGTCGTCAACGGAGCGGGCGAGCGCCGCCGGCTTGAGGGCGACTACTTCTTCTCGACGATGCCCATGCGGGAGTTAGTGCAGGCGATGGACAGCCCGGTGCCGAAGAACGTGCAGGAGGTCAGCGACGGACTGCAGTATCGCGACTTCATCACAGTTGGTTTGTTGGCAGATCGTCTGAAGGTAACGGAGACGGATGGTGGTCTGCTGAAGGATACGTGGATCTACGTGCAGGAGCCGGATGTGCTCCTTGGACGGTTACAGATCTTCAACAACTGGAGTCCTTACCTGGTCAGTGACCCGACGAAGACGTGGATTGGCCTGGAGTATTTCTGCTACGACACGGACCCGCTCTGGAAGATGGACGACGACTCCTTGAAGAAGTTTGCGATCTCGGAGGTCGCAAAGATCGGCTTGCTGGATGCCGAGGCGGTGTCTGATTCGCATGTCGTTCGCGTTCCGAAGACCTACCCGGCTTACTTCGGAACCTACGAGCGCTTCGGCGAGTTGAAGCAGTGGACTGACTCGTTTGAGAATCTGTTCCTGGTTGGCCGAAACGGCATGCATAAGTACAACAATCAGGATCATTCAATGCTGACCGCGATGACGGTTGTCGACGGTCTGTGTGCGGGATACGTCAACAAGGCTGCGCTGTGGGAGATCAACACGGAACAGGATTATCACGAGGAGAAGGCCGACGCAGAGGTGAAGGGACAGTCACGACCTCAGCAGGAGCTTATTCCCGGGACGGTTGCAGCGAGGGCGTAGGTCTTCCAATCATGAGCCATCACAAAACAGGAGGCGTAGATCTCAGATGCAGATCATGGACCTACAAACGCTTCCGGCCGGTCGTCCTCTGACGACGAATATCTGCATTATTGGTTCGGGCCCCGCCGGAATTACGATTGCCACGGAGCTTGCACAAGGGCGTCAGAAGGTCCTTGTGGTCGAGAGTGGCGGCAGCCGGCACGAGAGTGCCTTCGCGGCGGGCCTTAATCAATTCGAAAATGTCGGCGCGGCGCGTGAGATGAATACACGCAAGGTGCGCAATCGTGTGCTCGGGGGCTCATCTCTGACGTGGTCGGGACGATGCACCCCGCTTGATCCGATCGACTATGATCAGCGAAGCTGGGTCCCCAACTCAGGCTGGCCATTGTCCGAGCAGGATATAGAGCCTTACCTCAACAGGGCCGCAGCGTACCTTGGACTCGTTCCCTCAGAGTATGACAAGGGCCTGCTCAAGGAGCTTGGTCTTCCGGATCGGTTCGATAGCGAGCATGAGCCGGAGCTTCGTTCGATCTTCTGGCAGTTCAGCCGCATCTCGCGAATCAACGATGATTTTGTCAGGTTTGGTCCGCGCTTCAGAAAGCTCCAGTCCGATCGAGTGAGCGTGGTGACGCAGGCCACGGTGACGCAGATCAGGGTCGACGAAGGTGGCCGACGGGTCCACACGGTCAAAGTCATGGCACCGGATGGGGCAGTTCATCAGGTGCGATGCGACACCGTGGTGCTGTGTGCGGGTGCTATCGAGAACGCGAGAATTCTGTTGCTCTCGAATCGGCAGGAGCGAAACGGGCTTGGCAACCGAAACGACCTGGTTGGTCGGTTTCTAATGGATCATCCACGCGCGACACTGGGGACCTTTCCCTTTGCAGCTCGCGCCGAAATACAGCAGGAGTTTGGACTCTTTCGACACGCTTCCGGGGCCGTATTCCAAAGGGGGCTGTCGCTCTCTCCGCAGGTTCAGCGTGAACGCCACCTGTTGAACGGTGCAGCCTGGACGACCCAGCACGTCTCAACCGATGACGCATGGCGGGCACTCCGATCGCTCGGGCGAAACAATGGCGGCGACCGCGCTGCGCTTGGACGGATCGTGTTAAAGCACGCGGACCAGATTCTCAAGGGGGTGTGGACGAAGATCATGCGCCAAGGTCCCCTGCCACGTCGCATGGGCGAGCTGGACCTCGATGCCATGGTGGAGCAGGTCCCTGACGCGGCAAGCCGTGTGATGTTGTCGGATCGTGTCGACGCTTTGGGCCTGCCGCTCGCACGGATTGACTGGCGAATCGGTGAACTGGAACGTCGGACTGTAGTTCATCTCGGGCATGCGGTGAATGAAGCTCTGGTACGTGCGGGGAAAGCACCTGCTGTCCTTGTGGACTGGGTTCGTACACAGCGGCTTGAGGATGCTGTCTTCTTCGATCCGGCGCATCCGATCGGCACCACGCGGATGTCAGATAACCCCCACACCGGCGTGGTGAACAGGGAAGGATGTGTCCATGGACTCGACAACCTCTATGTCGCCGGAAGCTCTATCTTCCCGACCGCGGGGCACGCGAATCCTACACTCATGATTGTTGCCCTTGCGCTGCGCACGGCGGATCGATTGCGGCAACTGGAGAGCAGAGCTGTGGCTCTACCGGTCGCGAACATCGCACCTCTCCGAATGAATGGCGATGCAAGGAACGCCATCCTGGCTTAGTGAACTGTATAGGCCCGTACATATTGGATCTGCAGATCGTTCGTCGCGGGAGTATCGCGTGTAGGCCATCCACCGCCGAGTCCAAGGTCCATGAGCAGATAGTAAGGCTGATGCATGATGGCCGGAGTCGGGCATTGAAAGGTTACGCCGTCGTCGAAGTAGAAGGTCATGGTCTCGGCGGTCCATAACATCCCGTAGGTGTGGAATCCATCGGTTGGAAGGTCGACCATGTGGTGGCTCATTGCAGGAGTAGATCGGTCGCTCCAATCATGCAGGGTCGTCGCGATATAGTGTGAGAACCCAGGATTGGCAATGTATTCAACGATGTCGATTTCGCCCGCCGGAGCGCCCGTGCTCTTGCTTGCGGTGTTGAGCAGCCAGAAGGCGGGCCAGGTGTTGAGGCCGCTGGGGAATCGCGCACGCATCTCGAAGTAGCCATATGTCTGGGAGAAGCCGCTCCCCTTTGAATCGACGCTCGTAAGAACTCCGGAGGTCCATCGATTGGCCCTACGCTGGAGTTTGATCGTGAGGCCATCGGGGGGCACAAGCAGGAATGGATCATCCGGCCCCGAGCGCGTCGCCATCGCGGTGCCTGTCCCGTCGCTGGTGACCAGGCAGCACTGCTCATTCTGTGTGTACCACTTGCTGTGATCCTGCAGAGCTGCGTCCGAGATGCTGCTGGTTGCGAAGTTGTCCTCAAACGTGAGGACGTAACGGGAGCGGTCGAGGCTTGCGGGCAGCGTGAGGTGGGCTTTTTGTGCCGGCTCGTGAAGTGTGATTGCTCCTACATAGAAGCGATGCTCGTGATCATGATCGACGCCCGGGGCGGATGAGAGTGCCACGAGCCCGTGAGCTCCGGACAGGGAGAGCATGGCGTAGAGGGTGCCCTTCGCGTTAGCCGGAGCTGCCATAGACAGTGTCAGAGCGACCGGGCCAATCCAGCTTGAGGTAGGCAGGATGAGAAGTCCGTCATTCAGGGTACTGTGCTTCTGCGAAACGACGATTCCCTGGCCGTTGAGCAGATAGAGATCAAGGGCCAAGTCCGAGCTTACTCGCGAGGTGGCAAGGAACGACGCCGTGATGTTGAACGGTTCACCGGGAGCGACGACCTTTGCTGAAAGCGCGGCAGGGAGGACTTTGATTTGGGGAAATGAATCGACAGATCCTGCTGGCGCGGAAGACAAATGCAGCAACGAAGACAAAGTCGGTGCAGAGAGAGTTGAGGCCTGACCGCCACATCCCGACGCAATGATCGTGGCAGGCAGCAGGGCTGCGATGAGGAGATTGCGGCATGCAGATCGTGCAGGCAACGACATGGGATGTCCCCTCTGCAAGAACACTGTACACGCGATGACCCTCGAAAACGCAGCGGTCTTCACGATAAAGGCGTGTCATCGTTTTGTGATGGTTCCGTTGGGAGGGAGTCTTCTTGCAAGAGACTGCGCAGTCGCTCCTCACTTGTCACACTGTCTGCAACGCTTTGCGCATCTTCCTGAAGGGTGCTGCTGTATGTAGTTGATTTATAGAGCCGCCCGCTCTGGACTGTTGATTGCAACATCCTCCCCAAACAACAAGATCAAAGATTCCTGCAACCGCGACGCGGTGTGGCAGAAATGGCAGAGCTTGTTCTGTCGGAGTCGTTCACTACGCGCTGGCAGGAAGGAAATGAAACTGATGCCTGGTCGTCTTAAGCGTCGCAATGCATTGCTCGTCGTTATGGTGCTGTGGGGATCTTCCCCCGCTGTACTGACATCCCAGATGCCGGGCGGCAATGCAGATGCACCCGTCGCCTTCGGTGCGGGCAAGGCGACGGTGGACGTGCTGCCTGCGGAGGCTCTGGGTCCGGATGACCTGATCGAACTCACTGTGCCGTACTGCGTAGAGCTGAACAGGACCTTCCGCGTCAGTTCAGACGGAAGACTTTCGTTGCCTCTGCTCTCGCGCAAATTAGTGGTGGCTGGAATGAAGCCGGACGAGCTGGCGGAGGCGCTCCAGAAGGAGTTGGAGCGGGAGCACATCCTCGTCGATGCAACCGTGAGCGTGTCGGTGCTGGAGTATCGCAGCAGACCGGTGAGTGTCGTCGGTGCGGTGATGCACCCCTTGACGTTCCAGGCGACGGGCCGCACCACGCTGCTGGATGCGCTGGCCAAGGCTGGAGGCGTAAGCCCGGTGGCTGGTGGCAACATCGTTCTTGCAGAGCACGTTGCAGGCGCACCAGACAGGATCCGGGTGATTCCGGTACGCGGTCTGCTCGACGATGCAGACCCAAAGTTCAACGTTGAACTGCACGGCGGTGAAGAGGTCCGGGTTCCAGAGGCGAGCAAGATCTTTGTCACTGGGAACGTGCGTCATCCCGGGATGTATTCCATGCAGGGCGATGCAGATACAACGGTGATGAAGGCCATCGCTTTGAGCCAGGGGCTCGAGAGTTTCAGTTCCCATACGGCATATATCTATCGTCGACGTGCGGCTGGCACCGATCGTGATGAGCTCGTCGTGCCGTTGAGCAGCATCATGTCGCGCAAGACCACTGACATTGCTTTGAAGGCCGACGACATTCTCTATGTGCCCGATGCCGGCGGTCGGCGAATGACGAGCAGAATTCTCAGTCAGCTTGCTGGCTTCGGCCAGACGGCAGGCACGGGCCTCTTGATCTACAAGTAACGACTTTGACAGTAAGGCAAGCAAGGGAAGCCAGCCTGAATGACGTGGCGAAGACCACGATCGCAGCTTTCCGGAGAACACACTGATGACGCAAACGATGACTGCCGAAATGAGACTTCCAGGTCTGCCTTATGAGGTTCGCGAGATGGCGCAGAGCGAGGCTCGCGGCAGTGGCCCTGTCACTGAGCCGGTCTTCGATTTCAGCCACTACTTCTGGTTGATCAAGCGGCATCGATGGATGATTCTGATGATCGTTGCAGGATGTACCTCATTGTCTGTGGCCCTCTCGTACAAGCTGCAGCCGATGTATGAGGCGACGGCCCGGATCGCAATGGATATGCGAGCGACGTCGACGGTGATTGGAGCTGCCAATGCTCCCACTGGTGCTGCGGACGTCGATCAGCTCTTCAATACCGAGATCCAGCTTATCCAGTCCGATGGTGTGCTGCGGCCCGTCGTGGAACAGTTCCACCTGGCCGATCTGAAGTCAACGGCGAAGCTGCCTGCAGGAGTCAAGCCCGGCGACGCGTCGGTATCGCTGGGTGGTCTGACGGTGCTCCACCCCGCGAACAGCCTGCTGATGAATGTGTCCTATCGTTCCGCAGACCCGGTGCAGGCTGCGGCCATCGCAAACGCGGTGGTGCACTCCTACATGACGCATGGGATGGAGATGCGCAGTGAAGCCTCCATTGAGCAGTCTCAGTTTATGGAGAAGCAGCTGAGTAAATTGAAGCGAAAGATGAATGATTCAGAGGGAGCGCTTGCAGGGTATGAGCGCCAGCTCGGCGTGATCAATCCGGATGAGAAGACAAGCATGCTCTCCGCGCGGCTTCAACAGCTGAACACGGAGTATACCGAGGCAGAGAACGAGCGAATTCGTAACGAGGTTGACTATCAAGCTCTCCAGTCGGGCGCCCTGGGTGCGGTCAGTGCATCGCCGCAGGCTGCGAGTCTCGGCAAGTTGGAGGATGCTGTCCACCTGGCCGAGCAAAGGATGGCTGTCGCAAAGACCGTCTACGGCCCGGGATATTCGGAGTACAAACGCGCGGAGAATGAGCTGAATGAAGTCACGCGCCAGTACAAGTCAGTGACCACCGAGGTCGGCCAGAGGATGCAGGTCGAGTTTGAAAAGGCAAAGAATCGCGAGGGCATGCTGCACCGGGAGCTCATGCAGTCGAAGGGAGAGTTGGACTCGCTCAGCGCCCAGGCCTTCCGCTATCGACAGCTGAAGGATGAGGCGGAAGAGGACAAGCATCTCTACAGCGAGCTGTTTCGCAAGGTGCAGGAGGCCGGCATCAACGGGGGCTACCAGGGTGAGGGCATTCGGATCGCAGATGAGGCCCGGCCCCAGTTGCATCCTGTGTTTCCGAACCGCACCGTCTTTGCGTTTCTTGGCTTGCTGACGTCGACGATCCTCACGCTCATCGCCATCCTGATGATCGACATGCTGGACAAGACGCTGCGCGATCCGATGCAGGCGCAGTCGGTGATTGGCATGCCAGTCATAGGCATTCTCCCGTGTGTCACAAACTTCAAGGGACTGTCGCCGATCATCGACCCGAACAGCCATGGTCGCATGGAACTGGTCACTGGAAAGGATGACTGGTTCAGCAGCGAGATCTTTTACAGTGAGGCAATTTCCACACTTCTGAGCTGCATGCTGCTTGAACGCCGCGGGCATCCGATGCGGTCGCTGCTTGTGACAAGTGCAGCACCCGGCGAAGGGAAGTCGTCCTGCGTAAGCCATATGGCAGTAGCGCATGCGCGCAGAGGCTTTCGTACGCTGCTGATCGATGCAGATCTGCGGCGACCCTCGCTTCACGAATATTTCCGCCTCGATGGAGCGATGGGCCTGTCGACTGCAATCCTGGAGGGGAAGCCGTTGAACGAAGTAACTCAGTCCGTTGTCGGCGTTGCGAATCTGGACGTCATCACAGCGGGTCGTTGCGAGCACCCGCCGCTTAATCTCGTCGGGATCAAGATCGAGCAGATTCTCGAGCAGGCGCGCAAGGACTACGACATGGTGTTTATCGACGCGCCGCCGATGCTCTGTTTCGCAGAGCCCGTGCAGATTGCCTGCCTGGTTGATGGAGTGTTGATCGTGAGCCGGGCCGCAGAGACCCGGCAGCAGGCAGTCAGCGGAGTGCTGGCAATTCTGCAAAGGCTCAGGGTGAACGTGGTCGGCATTGTTCTCAACCAGGTGCGAGAGACGATGAGTCCCGTCTACAAGCCTTATCAGACCTACTACCGCAAGACGTTAGAAATCTCTTCCAAATCGGCCTGAATCAGCCTCTACACCGGTTGTGACCCGGCTTTATGACTACCACGAAAGAGGATGTCCATGCCCCCGACTTCACTCTTGCTCGTAGCAAAAGCTCACTCGGCCCAAGCCTCTGCAAAAGCGCCTGCTACCAGCGCTCCCGGTGCCAAACGGTTCTATCAGCCTGAGCTTGATGCCCTGCGTTTTTTCGCGTTCTTAGCGGTATTCATGCACCACAGTATGTATGCACTGGTTCCGCTCTTCTCGCGCTGTGGGGCCTATGGACTCAGCCTGTTCTTTTTTTTGAGCGCATTCCTGATCACCGAGCTACTCCAAAAAGAGAAGCAGGCGACTGGCAGCATCGCGATTCGTGATTTTTATATCCGACGCGGACTTCGCATCTGGCCCCTTTACTTCACGTTTCTTCTCTTCACTGTATGGCTGGCATGGGTCATCCCGACTTATAAAGCTCCGATAGGGATGATGCTCTGTTTCATGCTGCTGGTGGGTAACTCCTATATTGGGCGTTACGGCTTTCCGAATAATCCCGCGTCGTTCCTTTGGAGCATCTCGGTGGAGGAGCAGTTCTATCTCTTCTGGCCTCTGATGAATAAACATTGCAGCCGGCGAACACTCGCTTTCGTGGCGCTCGCTACCTTCCCGATCGGAGGCGCAGCTGCAATTGTGCTGTGGCGATTCGGTGCCTCTGCGACGACCGGCATATGGACGAACAGTCTTGTTGAGTTTCAGTTCTTCGGCTTCGGCGTCCTCGTATCCCTCTGGTTGCGAGGAAGAATTCCGAAGCTTGCGCTTGGACGCAGACTCGCCTTATTGATTGCCGGCGTGGCCCTCTGGCTCGGAGCATCCCGGTGGACGGGGATCAATAGTTTTGGACCGCAGGGTCCATTCGGACCAGTCATTGGCTACTACATCGTCGGGCTGGGCTGCGTAACGATCTTCTTCTCGGTCTACGGGCTGAAAAAAGAGTTGTTGCCGTCGCGCCTGGTGTACCTCGGCAAGATCTCTTACGGACTCTATGTCTTCCATGAGTTCAGCCTGGAGCTTGCCGAGCGGTTTCTACGATGGGCACAAGTCATTGTTGGAAGTACCAGCCATGTGCTCTTCGGGGTAGCTCATGTTGTTCTTGGCTTCACCTTGTCGGTCGGATTTGCATGGGCTTCATACCGCTACTTCGAGTCATGGTTCCTCCGATTCAAGGAGCGGTTCGCAGTGATTGAGTCAAGGGCAGTGTAGAGCGGACGTAGCTTCAGGAAGATTTAGTGGGCACCACCAAGGGAGGCAGACATGGTCAGCATGCAATCGACGATGGGCGGGGCGGAAGACGGCTTCTATGCCGTGAAGGTTCGGGCTGCCGGTGAGGCTACGGTAGCCGGCATGCTGCGCCAGAAAGGCTTGAATGTATTGCTTCCCATCATGCAGGAACGCAAGCAGTATTCGGACCGTGTCAAGCAGGGGACACGTGCTCTCTTCGCCGGGTATGTGTTCGTACGCGTAGAGGATGGTCAATTGTTGCCTCTGCTTTCAACCCGCGGCGTGAGCTACATGCTGAAGACAGGGAAGGATCTGGCACCGCTTCCATCCGACGACCTCGCCATGATTGAAGCGCTATGTGCGGGCGTGACAGCGGACTGCGTGCCCTGTCACCAGTTTTCGATTGGACAGCGTGTCATGATCGAAACCGGCCCACTTGCCGGACTCGTCGGCATGTTGACGGAGGCGGGCGACCGATCCCGTGTTGTGCTATCCGTAAACAGCATCTTTCAGTCTGTCAGCGTCGATGTGCGAGACACGAAGGTCCGCGTTCTCGACTAGAAGAATTTCGCAGTATCCAGGTCACCCTCTGAAGGTGCTACTGGGAAGGCCCATGCCGCAACGATTAGAACACTTCTAAAAGTTGGGCTACAGGTGAACCGGTGCTTATCCTGGTCTCCCCACCGCCTGCCTGAAGCCTTCCCTTTCTGATCGAGCGGCAAGACTGCAAAGCTCCGACGCCGTACGGCCCCGCTACGAATCGAGGAACCCATGCCCAATCTATTGAACGAGGGGCGCCCTGACGTGCCTATCCTTGTGAACGGCCGCTATCGAGTCCACCAGGTGACCGGTGTGCAGCGCTATGCCAGGGAGATTGTCTCCCGCCTGGGAGAACGAGTGGAGGTTTGCTCTCCGGAGAGCGGCAAGGGAGGCATGGGCCACCTCTGGGAACAGACTGTGTTGCGCTATCGAAGTTCCGGGCGGCTTCTCTGGAATCCCTGCGGATCCGGGCCTGTGACCTACGGACGACAGGTTACGACCTTTCATGATCTCTTTCCGGTCGAGCATCCGGAGTGGTATGGGACGGCCTATGCCAAGTGGTACGGCATCTCCATGCGGCAACTCGCTTCGCAGGCACTCCACCTGATTGCAGTATCGGAGTACACGAAGTCGCGCCTGGTCAAGTTGATGGGACGGGATCCTGACTCCGTCACCGTCGTCCACAATGGGTTGGCCGAAGGATGGAAGCGCGCGACGGACCAGGAGATTCAGGAGGCACGGATTGCGCTTGGCGTTCCAACCCCTCGCTACGTGCTCAGCCTCTCCTCGCAGGAGAGTCGCAAGAATCTTCGTGCCGTTCTTGAAGCTTGGTCGCACGTATGCACACAGATTCCAGAAGACACCTGGCTGGTGCTCGCGGGTCCGCGTGTCGACGAAAATGTGTACGGCGTACAGAGTTTGAATATGCACCTGCCACGGGTGCGTTTTACTGGTTATGTCCCGGAAGAACATCTGCGCGGCCTCTACTCCGGGGCTTCGCTGTTTGTCTTTCCTTCGTTGGCTGAGGGTTTTGGCCTGCCCTTGCTGGAGGCAATGGCTTGCGGGGTGCGGTGCATCACCTCGAACACGTCGTCGTTGCCCGAGGTAGGTGGCGACGTCGTAGATTACATCGATCCGCTGAGTGTGCAGGAGCTTGCAGACCAGATGCTTGTTCGCCTCAGGCAGCGAAGCGCCCTGCAGGAGCCCTTCGTCCCGGGGATGGACAGGGCAAGAGAGTTTACGTGGGACAAGGCAGCACGGGAGACGAAAGCGGTTCTTGAAGGAGTGGTTTCGATTGCAGGCTCCTTGTCGTCGCGCAACCTCTCTACGCGTGTCCGTCAAAAAGCTGAACCAAGCTTTGTTCCTGTAGAAAAAGAGATGCGGGTCGCGCTTGTGCACGATTGGCTGACCGGCATGCGAGGTGGGGAGAAGGTCCTGGAATCGCTGTGCCGCAGATTCCCGAACGCACCGCTCACTACCTTGCTCTACGTTCCCGGGAGTGTCAGTAAGGCTATCTCCGACCGTACGATTCATGTAAGCCCGCTCCAGTGGATGCCGCATGCGCCGACGAAGTATCGAAACTATCTGCCTTTCTTCCCGTTCTTCGCGGAGATGAATAAGACGAAGGATGCAGACCTTGTCATCTCGACCTCACATGCGGTGGCCAAGTCCATGGTGAGTCGTGGGGCGGCAAGGCGGCCTTATCACATCTGCTACATCCACACGCCCATGCGGTATGCGTGGGATATGTTCGATGCGTACTTCGGTCCGGAGCGGGTCGGCTGGGCGGCGTCGAGATTGCTCTTCCGGCCTCTGACCTGGCTGCTTCAGATCTACGATCGGGCCACTGTTCGACGCGTCGACCTGTTCCTCGCAAACTCGACCTACGTTGCTGATCGTGTCCAGCGAATCTACGGCAGAGAGTCGGAGGTGCTTCCTCCGCCGGTCGATACGGAACGGTATCTGCAAGCGATTCGCGACCCGCAGGAGTGGTATCTCGTTGTCTCTGCACTCGTCCCATATAAACGTGTGGATCAGGCGATTCGCGCCTGCAGCGAATTGGGCCGATGTCTCAGGGTAGTTGGGCGAGGACCGGAGCTGGCTGCCCTCAAGGCCCTCGCGTTCGAGCTCGGCGCGGAACTGGAGTTTATCGGATTTGCATCCGACGCCGCGCTTGCAGACTACTATCGCCAGGCGAGAGCACTTCTCTTCCCAGGCGTCGAAGACTTCGGAATCGTGCCCCTCGAAGCAGTTGCCTGCGGATGCCCGGTGATCGCCCTGGGTGTTGGGGGCGTTCTGGATTCGATGACAGAAGATACGGCGGTCTTCTATACCGAAGAGACGGTTGCAGGGCTGATGAGCGCCATGCTGGACTTTGAAGCGAAGAGCCATCTGTTCATCGACGAAAGGCTTCGTCAGCGGGCCGCACAATTCTCTGAAGCGATCTTTCTGGACAAGTTCGAGCAGATCCTGATGCGAACTAGTCTTGGCACCTTCTCTATTCCGGAGCTCGCAGCATCGCCTGTTCTGGTGTCGGCGATTGAGTAAGTTCGCCCGGTAGCTCCTCTGTTGGTTTCCGTTGATCAAAGCTCCGATGGTTGGGCCCTTGTGAGGATCAGCACTATGAGTACAGCAACAACCCATCCGTTACAGTCCGCGTCAACGCTGGGGAATCGTACCCTGCATCGCTACCTCACGCTTGGTACGATCGTCTTCGCAGACCTGCTGGCGTTGATTAGTGCTGGCGGAATTGCGGTCGTGGTTCGGTATCTGTTTCATGCGCAGTTCTCCCCCTCGGACTGGCTCACCTTTTTACCTGGAATTCTCATCTTCTTTCTTGTCTATGCATGGACAGGCCTGTATCCGGGAATCGCGATCAATCCGATTGAAGAGTTTCGTCTGATCCTTCGCTCGTCCAGCATTGGATTCCTGCTTCTTATTGGTGCGACGGTCTTTCTGAGGGAGGGCTTCTACGCCTCGCGCATCGTCTTCGTGATGGCCTGGACCCTGACCATTCTGTTTGTTCCGGCGAGCCGCCGGCTCCTGCGGGGCTGGGCGGCGGAGCAATCGTGGTGGGGAATTCCGACGGTCATCCTGGGGGAGGCGGAGGCCAGCGGCATGATGCTCGAGCTGCTGGAAGGACATGCACGGATTGGACTGCGACCTGTCGCCTTGCTGGTTGCGGATAGTCATAACGTGCCTTTGCGGCTTCGGCCAAAAGGCGACGTGCTCTTCGGAGATCTCATCGATGCTCCTGCCATCGCAGGGGATCATCGGAATTGCTACGCTGTCCTCGCCATGCCGAAGTCCGGGTCGGAGCGTGTGCGGACAACCTTCAACGAATGCGCCAGTATGTATCGGAACGTCCTGATTATCCCGGACCTGTTCGGCATGCGGAGTATCTCGGTCTCTGCGAAAGACATCTGCGGTGTGCTCGCGCTGGAGGTCGATCAAAAGCTCACCTTCCTCATGCCGCAGCTTGTGAAGCGAGGCTTCGACATGCTGGTTTCGGGGGTCGGCGCCATCATTCTGCTTCCGCTCTTCCTCGTCCTCTATCTGCTGGTAAAGTTCACCTCACCCGGGCCCGCCTTTTATGTACAGTCGCGGATCGGGCGCAACGAGGTCTCCTTCCGGCTGCTGAAGTTTCGGTCGATGGTGCTGGACGCCGACAAGGTGCTGCGAAGCCATCTTGAAGCAGACCCCGAACTCCAGGCAGAGTGGAGTCGCGATCAGAAGCTGAAGCGTGACCCTCGCATTACCCGCATTGGCAGGATTCTTAGAAAGACAAGCCTGGATGAACTCCCCCAGCTGTGGAATGTTTTGTGCGGGGAGATGAGCCTGGTTGGTCCACGGCCGATTGTCCAGTCTGAGATTGAAAAATACGGCACAGTCTATCGCCAGTACCAGCGGGTCACACCGGGGGTTACGGGACTCTGGCAGATCAGCGGACGAAATAACACGACCTACGACATGAGAAAGAGGCTCGATGATTACTACGTTCAGAACTGGTCCGTATCGCTTGATATCTATATTCTTCTGCGCACCTTGAAAACGATCTTCATGTCTGAAGGGGCGTATTGAATCCTGGCAGCTGTCTGTAGCGAAGCTGTCCATGGGAAAAGCTGCAGAGTTTGAAACGGGTTCGAGTAGTAACTCATCCTGGTCGAGCGTCTCCGTTGCGCCGGTCACTGAAAAGATTCACTTGCTACTCACAGGAAAGGAATTCACTGCCATGGAGCTCTACTTACCAGAGGTATCGAAAGGTCAAATCGACCAGCTGATCGTTGATTTGAATAACAAGGGCTATGGATATATTCCGAACTATCTTCAATCAGAGGATCTGGCGCGGATGCAGTCGTTCGTCATGTCAGCGGTCGAACGATCCGGAAACGAGTACGTGCACTTTAACGGTCCGGACGAGGTGAACGGCTCAGGCCTTGAAGAGCTCGCACGCGCCCCGAAGTTCAAGAACATTCTCTACGATCTCTATGAGCGAAGCACGGGCAAGAAGGCGCCTGAGCAGAAGTTCTACCAGGTCCTCCGCTGCCTCTCCGGAAGCTCGGGGCAGAAGAATTCGATGATCTTCCACTACGATTCGTACGTTGTGACGGCGCTGGTTCCGATCAAGATTCCGGACGCAGGCATGGCCGGGGACCTGCTGATGTATCCAAATACTCGTACCGTGCGGAAGAACTATCTCTTCAACGCGATCGACAAGGTGCTGCTGGATAACCCGCTCTCACAGCGACTCCTGCGTGCCTCGGTCAGGTCGAAGCGCTTTAGCCCCATCCGCATCAAGATGCTGCCTGGACATCTGTACTTCTTCTGGGGCTATCGCTCCATCCACACGAATGAACCGTGCGACGCCGACAAGGTGCGTGCGACCGCTCTCTTCCATTTTGCAAACCCGCACCAGAAGGTCAATTGATGTTTGACCGCTCAATAGCCGAACGCTTGTGGGCCGGACAGTCTCTTTGGAGGATCCCTGCAAGGAACCTTCAGAGCTTCGTCCGGCCAGGGGCCTGCCATGATTGAGACGGATATTGAAGATGCAGTCGAGGTTCAAAGCTCCGTCCCGGATCGGGTGGGGCAACAGACCGCGCTGGGCGGAACATGGATGGTGGGGGCTCGCCTCATCTCCCGCGTGATCGATCTTGGAACTATGCTCGTGCTCGCCCATATCCTTAGTCCAAAAGACTTTGGCCTGGTCGCGATCGCGATGGCTGTTATCTACATTGTTGAAGCCGCACTGGAACTTCCTCTCAGCCAGGCACTGGTCAGGCTACCTCACATCACAGAGGCTCATTACGATACCGCCTTCACCCTCAGCGTGATGCGTGGCGGCATCGTAACGGTGCTCGTAGGTCTGATCGGTCTGCCGTTCTCCCGCATCTACGGAGATCACCGCCTGCTGCCGCTGGTCGCCGTTCTGAGCCTGGCTCCGGTAGCACGGGGGATGGTCAGCCCCAGGCTGGCGAAGTTCTCGCGTGGCCTCGATTTCTCGCCTGACTTCACGATGGAGTTTGCCGGCAAGCTGGTCGCGTTCCTAGTGGCAGTCGGTCTTGCAATCACGACGAAGAGCTATTGGGCGATCGCTGCCGGGACCGTCGCAGCACCGACCGTGGGCGCAATTACCTCCTACGTGCTGGCACCTTATCGCCCTCGCCTGAGCCTTGCAGCCATGTCCGCTTTCTCAGGGTTCCTGGGGTGGATCACCGCCGCCCAGATCGTAAGCGCGTTCAACTGGCAGGCCGATCGCATGCTGCTCGGGAAGCTGAGTTCGAGGGCAGAGCTTGGTCTCTTTGCGGCCGCTAATGATACCTCCAACATTCCTGTGATGGCACTGCTTGGCCCGATGCTGCGCCCACTCCTGACGGCATTCTCGCTGCTGCGGCACGACACGAAGCGATTGTTGAGCAGCTATCAAAGCAGTGCTTCTGCGATGCTTGCGCTCGGCCTCCCCATCCTGGTCGGAGAGAGCCTGATTGCCTATCCTGCAGTCCGTCTTCTCTTCGGAGAGAAGTGGATGGGGTCTGCACCTTTGTTGCGTTGGCTTGCCATCAGTCTTATTCCCAGTCTGTTTGCTGCGCCACTCGGCTCACTTGTGATGGCCTTCGGAAAGACGCAGCTCTTCTTTCGCCGTAACCTTCTTGAGATCTGCATCAAACTCCCGCTTGTAGTTATTGGAGCGATCAAGATCGGATTCATGGGAGTTGTAATCGCGCGCTGTGTCTCCGAGACCCTGACGGTGATCTACAGCATGTACCTGGTTCGAAATCTGATCGGCCTCTCGATTCGGCAGCAGCTGATTGCGCCATGGCGCAGCATGGCTGCTGCGGGAGCCATGGCTGTCGTTGTTGTGATCGCCCTTCCGCGCTTCACTCTTTCCGCCCACACTCTTCCACTGGCGCTCACAACGATTGGTGCCGCGCTGCTCGGTGCAGTCACCTACGCCAGCTCGCTATGGGCGCTCTGGTACTTCTCAGGAAGGCCTGCAGGACTTGAGTCGATGTTGCACGATCGATTTATCAGGTTGTCCAGCCGGCGTGCCGATCCATCATCGCAGAGGAGCCTATGAACGAGACATCGGCGAAGGGCTGCGTGATCTATACGACTGATTCTTCCTACATGTTTCCTACCCTGGTCAGCGCGATGCAGGCGAGGCTCCATACATCGATCGAAAAGGCAGACATCCTGATTGCCTGCGTTGATCTGGACGAGAAGACCAGGCGCACCTTTACAGCGATCTGCGATCAGGAGAATATCCGGCTGATGCCAGTTGCGAAGGAGGTGATCGAAGGCCAGACTGCAATGCTTGCACGGCTCTTTCTCGATCGCTTTCTACCGTCCGGGTACGAGCAGTGTCTCTACCTCGATAGCGACGTGCACATCCTGAGCAGCCTGGATCCGCTGCTCGACGTGAAGGTTCCACCGGGCCGATTTATGGCGGCAAATGATCCTATGACCTTCCTGCTCGCGGATAAAAGTCCTTTGAGCCGAATGCTTGGAAAGCATCTTCACTCGATCGGTCTCAACCAGACCCAGGCGCTGAACTACTTCAACAGCGGCGTGCTGAGAATGTGCTGTGAAGGCTGGGGAAAGATCGGGCGTGACTCATGGGATCTCTTCCAGCGGAGCGGGCTGTCCTCGCGGTTTCCCGACCAGGATGTCCTGAATCTGGCGGGCCTCGAAAGCCGCATGCCGATGTCACTCGCGTGGAACTTTCCTGTTTTCATGCGCCACTCCAGGGTCGAAGACGCAATTCAACCCCGCATCGAGCACTTCATGTCGAGTCCCAAGCCATGGCACGGCAGCTTTCCGCCATGGACCAGCGAAGAGCATCAGCCTTATCGCAACGCGTTGAAGCGGTATCCAGTCCTGCTGGAGTACGTCCGGTCGATGCCGGTCCGGGAGCGTGCTCTGTATCACGTACATCAACGGGGAAAGAAGCTGCTTGAGACAGTGACCTGGGGGTTCAGCAAGCGACGGTCCCGCATTCTCGCGTATGAAACTGATTGCCTTATCGCGGCGGACACCCATGATCTTGCGACTGCGTCCCTGATGATGAGCTGAAGCTCTCCACGTGGCAGCGGTGTAACGATTTGCTCGAAGGTTAATATCTCCAGGCAAGGCAACGATGAAAGGTTCCTTATGACACCGCTTCCGAGAAGTCCGGAGCAGACGACCCCGGCGACCGTTGCTCAAAACATGTACTTCAATCATGGAACGAGATCAACGGCCCCGTTGCGGATCGTCCATGTCATCAAGCATTGCGGCTACGCAAACGGGAATGTCCACGTTGCGGTGGACCTTGCCTGCGAGCAGGCCCGCAAGGGTTGCGTAGTCACCTTTGTGAGCAGCGGCGGAACCTTCGAGCCTCTTCTCGCCCAGTACGGTGTTCGGCATGTCTACCTGCCGCATGAACAGAACAAGCCCGCCTCGCTTCTGCGAGCGGCATGGACGTTAACGAGACTCGTCAAGTCGATCAGGCCGAACGTCTTGCACGCCCACATGATGGCAAGCGCGATGATTGGCTATGCTGCGTCGCGGCTGGCGGGTGTGCCTCTGGTGACCACGGTCCACAACTCCTTCGACCGGCATTCGTTCATCATGCGGCTCGGAGATCGGGTGATCGCCGTGAGCGATGCGGAGCGCGAGCAGTTAGTCAAGAAGGGCTACAACAGCCGCCAGGTCGTTGCGATCATGAACGCGCCAAACAACTCGCCGCGCGAGAAGTTCACCGAAGATGAGCCCCATGTGCCGATGCAGTCGCCCTGCATCCTGGCGGCCAACGGCCTCCACCGCCGCAAGGGTGTCTTCGACCTTATCGTCGCATGCCAGCAGCTCTTTCAGGAGATCCCGGACTGGCAGCTTTACATCGCAGGCGAGGGGCCTGATCGCGCTGCTCTGGAACTGCAGGCGCAAGAGGCGGGTCTTGGCGACCGGGTTCACTTCCTCGGCTTTCGCATGTCCCCGCGGCCGCTGATGGATCAAGCGGATATCTTCGTGTTGGCGTCCTATGCGGACCCCTGCAGCCTGTCAATTGGGGAGGCACGGTCTGCCGGCTGCGCGATTGTAGCGACGCGCGTAGGCGGGACGCCTGAGATGTTGGAGTACGGCGCTGCGGGCCGCCTTGTTACTCCGGGCCGCCCCGACGAACTTGCCCAGAAGCTTAGAACATTGATGCTGGATGGGGATGCACGCCGCAGCTTGCAGAAGGCAGCGCTCCACGGGTCATCCATCTTCAGCGTCAGCCGCCTGGTTCGCGACTACGAGAAGGTGTACGAGAGTGTCATTGCCTGCCCGCGCGGAGTGGCCTCCCAGCTCGTTTAGTCGATAGAAGGAAGGTAAGATGACGAGCGTCCAATAAAAGAGCGCATTAACTTCATCGACGATGAGGTTAATGCGCTCTTTTGGTGCGAACAGGCACTTACATGCTGGTAACGCGGGTGGGATTCAGACAGCCGTAGCCGAGGTCCCGAAAGGCTCGAAGATTGCCGCGAAGCCGCCCTCGACGGTCCACATGGCTCTCTGGAGCAACGCTGCGGACCAGATTTTTGAGCGATCTGCTGACCACACTGGCGATCGCAAAGCTCCAGGGGACAGAGCGCTTATGCGCGAGATAGATCGGATTCGCGATCTGGGAGTATCCAAGGCGAACCTCGGAGTGGCGACCGGACTTGACCCCAAGATGCACCCCCCACGCCTGTCTCACGCGCACCGAGCGGCCATGCTTAGAGACTCGCCGCGAAAAGTCCACATCCTCATACCAGCCATAGAGTGGAAGCCGCTCGTCGAAGCGAACGCTGTGTTGCTGGATCGTCGCCATACGAAAGACCATGTTGCAGCCGTAAGCGTTGAAGATGGGCGATGTCCTTGACGGCTTGTCGCTGACCGGGCGGCAGGTACGAAAGCGGGCCGCGGCATCCTGCGGCTTCAGTTCAGCGCCATGAATGCCGTCTCCCAGCAGGGTTCCTGTGGCAGCGACAATATCAGGCTGCGTCTGAAAGAGCCGCACCATCACGGCGAGATAGTCAGGATGCAGATGGAAGTCATCATCAAGGAAGACGAGCAGGTCGGTCTCAGGAAGAGCATCGAGGATGGTGTTTCGCTGACGCGTCAGGCCTGGCTTGCTCTGTAACAGGCGTACCTCGGGAAAGCGCTGAGCGATATAAACAACATCCTTCGGCTCCGGATACGCCACAAGCAGCGCATCCGGTTGCAGGGTCTGGAGTCGAAGCGATGCGAGCGTATCAGCAAGTATGGCCGGCCTGCCTCGTGTCGCAATTGCAATGACTAGCCGAAGCGAGCCGGGCTTCTCTGAGCTACTTGGAACTTGCCGTCGCATTGTCGTGCCCATGGAACTCCTTATCGGAATGTCTTGTGCATCGTTATAAGACGTACACGTCTTCTGCTACTTCCACGGATACGGATAAGCTGGCCGAGTGGGTCTTTTCTCAAATGAGGAATTTCTGCAAACATCTGCACGCCGGTTGCATAAATTAGTCACTAAGCCGACTGAGACTGATCGACCGCGCTGAAGGATTCGGTGAACGGTGCTTGAGCACTGATCTGGAAGCGTCAGAAAGATGATCACCGATGACGGGGGCGCTCTGGCTTGGCTTCTGCTCGCTGGCCGCGGCTGGTTGGGTATCCTCCTGCAGCTTGTAAAACAGAGATCGATAACTGATGCTTAGCCAGCGGGCCGCCTTGCGACGATTCCAGCCGTTCGCCTGTAGAACCTTCAAGATGATCTCGCGTTCGAGACTGCGGGTCGCCTGTTTAGCGATCTCCTTCAAACTGCAGGGCTCGCGGAGATCAAGGTCAGCTACGATCTGCTGCGGACCCCTGGCATTATGCGTCAGCACCTTTACAAGCTCTTCTTCATCGTTCAGCAAGGTGTAGCTGCGAAGCAGGTTGTCGAGCTCACGGATATTTCCTGGCCACTTATAGTTCCGCATGAGTTCAAGAACATCTTTGCACACCGGTCGAACCGGGACGCCGAAGTTTGCAGCATGTTGCCGCGTGAAGTAATCGACCAGATCCGGTAGATCAACGAGCCGATCTCGAAGCGGAGGCAGATTAAGTAGGACAGTGTTGATTCGATAGAAGAGGTCGAGGCGAAAGCTGCCATCTTCTACCTTGTGACGAAGATCGTCGCTGGCGATTGAGATAACTCGCGCTGAGATCTGACGCGTTTCGGACGCGCCAACCCTCATGAATGTGCCATCCTGTAGAACCTGCAGCAACTTAGACTGCATCAAGGCGTCCAGGCTACCGATCTCATCAAGAATGAGCGTTCCAAGATGAGCTTGTTCGATTCGTCCAAGCTTCGCGCTGTGCGCACCGGTAAAGGCGCCTTTCTCATGGCCGAATAACTCGGACTCAAGGAGTGCCCCCGGAATAGAAGGGCAGCTAACCCGTACCAGGGGTTTCCTCACCTGGTCGGATTTCAGGTGGATCAGCTGGGCAAGAAGATCTTTTCCTGTACCTGTCTCACCCTGGAGAAGCACCGGAATATTCAGTTGAGCTACAAGATCGATTCGTCTCCTGATCTCATGCATAGCTGCGGTACGGCCAAACAGCAGGCTGGCCGGAGGGACAGGAACTGACTGGTAAGGTCGTGTTGAAGATGCACCGCTAAGTCGATTTGCACCGGAAACTACTTCCATTAAACCCTCTTCAGTGTGTCCTGACTTTCATTGAGCACACTAAGGGCCAAAGTGGATGTTACTGATGACTTGTGGGTAACAGACAGGAAAGCGTGTATGCTTCGTTGCAGCGATCCCTAGTCAAAGAAATGCGCTCTCTGTGTAAAGGTAGGGCCGCTTCAGACCCTTGCCGGCCGAATAGATGACGAACGCGATAAACAGGTTCATATCTACACTTCAGATTTTTCGCTGTGATGGATGCTTGAATACCTGATGTTTCATTTGCTCTGGAAGTGTTTGCCCAATGCAGCTGGGTCTTCTGGTTTTCACTTTGCTTTAGTTGGAGGACATATGTTGAGCGTTCACCCGCCCTCTATAGAAACTCTTATCTCTCATCTGCCTTTGCAGTATGGAAGTCCCACCTTCGGGAATCAGCGCCGTCCTCGCATCTTTCTGCATGAGCCAAATATTCGTGTGCTTCGTTACATGCAGCGAGTGCTCGAGCCGTTGTACCAGGTCGATCTGTTCAATCAGCCGTCATCCCTTGTGGAAGCGTACAGCAACTCAAAGACGCCCGACCTGACGGTTCTTGCCTGGAGCTCAGCGGGCACCTCCATGCCGATGCTCGAGCAGGTCATGGCATCCAGCGGAAGGCATCCGATCCTGCTCGCCTCCGCCTCTGCGAACGGGGAAGAGATGGCAGGCGCCTTCCAGCTCGGTGTGAGTGGTGTCATCCAAAAGCCCTTTCACGACGGAGATCTTACCGGGGCTGTCCGCAAACTTCTGCAGGTACCTGTGCAAGTCGCAGCAGTGCCACAGACGATCCACGAAGAGACCCGGCTCAGTGACGGCTACTCCTTTGTGCGTTCGAGTAAGCGGATGCGTGAGATCGAAGCGAACGCTGCCCTGGTCGCACGTTCTGAGATTCCAGTGCTCATCCTGGGAGAGAGCGGTACCGGTAAAGAGATCCTTGCGCGCTACCTTCACGCGAAGTCGGCACGCAGCGGCGCAATC
The DNA here is from genome assembly GCA_964658405.1 of uncultured Sphingomonas sp. Classification (GTDB taxonomy): domain Bacteria; phylum Acidobacteriota; class Terriglobia; order Terriglobales; family Acidobacteriaceae; genus Edaphobacter. Next base: position 1,551 of record CAZZZQ010000002.1, on the reverse strand, counting down.
TTCCTGAAGCTTAACTGTGCCGCGATGCCGGCCGACCTGCTGGAGAGTGAGCTCTTTGGCTACGAGAAGGGTGCATTCACAGGCGCCGTTCAAAGTAAGCCGGGTAAGTTCGAGATCTGTCATGGAGGAACGATCTTCCTCGATGAGATCGGGGAGATGCCTGCTGTGCTTCAGGCCAAGCTCCTGCACGTGCTCCAGGATGGCACCTACTCTCGACTGGGCGGCCGCAGCACCCTCCGCACGGATGTCCGCGTCGTCGCAGCCACCAATATTGACATGAAGTCTGCGATCCTGCAGAAGAGCTTTCGCGAGGATCTTTACTACAGGCTCAACGGCTTCACCCTGACGCTCCCTCCTCTCCGCGAGCGAAAGGATGAGATCTCCGTCTTCGCGCGGCACTTCATGCAAAAGGGGTCGACCCGGTACGGTCGGCCGCAGCTTGTGATCGGAGACTATTTACTCGCGGCGCTCGAGAGTTATAGCTGGCCGGGAAATCTGCGAGAGCTGGAGAATGTGATCAATCGCTATCTCATTATTGGGGATGCCCAATCGGTCATCGATGAGCTTGCACCCCCCGCGGCCGATAAAACGGTGCCAATGGCCCTCTCGGAGGCTCCGGATGCCGGCCTCAAGGAGAGAATGCGGACGCTGAAAGGAAGCGCCGAGGCGGAGAGTATCAGCAAGACCCTGAACGAACTGAAGTGGAATCGAAAGGCGACCGCCGCGAGGATGCAGGTCAGCTACAGGACGCTGCTCTACAAGATCCAGCAGTATGAACTGGCCCCCCCGCTCTCATGACTCCGCGACAGAGTTCATGGCCGGAAGGAAAGGTGGTCATCCACAAGGCGAACGCCCTGATTCGAGGCGTCTCGCTTCGCAATCAACAGGTCGCCGATTGGGATGATCCTGGCGGGGTCAGCATCCGCATCATTCGCTCCGATACAGGCGTGGAGGAGGTTGTTCCGCTCGGAGATGCGAAGGCCGTCTTTTTCGTACGCTCGTTGACCGGGCTGTCCGCCCACGAGGATCTGCACTTCTATGACCAGGCATCCGCTCCCCCGTTTCTCTGGGTGCGGATTACCTTCCTCGATGGAGAGGTCATGGAATGCATGATTGAAAACTCTGAGGAGGCGATACTGGCGCATTCTTTCTTCGCCAAATCGGTCGATCCCGAGGGCAATAATCTGAAGATGTACATCGTCAAGCGGATGATCAAGCACTTCCAGGTGCTTGCGGTGCGCACTCAGCCTGCCTTCCCCGATGCGGTTTCTACCGGGGCAGCCAAAAGTGAACACCAGACTCGCAAGAGCATGGTGTTGGCTGGGGACGGCGGGGGATAAGATCTGGACCGTGCGTCTGCGAGGCGCAGCCTGAACAGGGAGCGCCTCGCAGGGAATTGGACTAGGTGTAGCTGACCTTGCGCTCGCCGCGGGTGACCCGGCCAATGATGGAGTGGCGCTCGTTCGCACGGTTTAGGATGGCCTTGACCTTCTTCACCTTTTCAGCAGGGATGACGGCGATCAGGCCGATTCCCATATTGAAGGTCCGGAG
>CAZZZQ010000001.1:28488-37254 GCA_964658405.1 uncultured Sphingomonas sp. | reverse complement strand
GAGGCCGGCGGTGGCCGGGGTGTCGTCGGGAAGAAGGCAGCGAAAGACGTAGTAGACGGCGGAGTAGGTGATTGCGTACACGGCGTTGATGCTGCTCTGGACCTGTGGGCTGGAGCCAGCGAAGTCGATTGCGACGCTCCGGGTGAGCGGGTCGAAGGTGACGGCGGCACGGATGCGGATGGGCTTCTCGTCTGGATCGAAGCCGTCGCTGTCGAGAAAGTCCTCTGCGGTGAAGGTTCCGGCGGGGATGCTGGCGAGCTCGGCGCGCATGAGGCGTTCGGTGTAGTCGAGCAGGTCGGTCGACAGCCGGCGAATGAGGGGCGCGCTGTACTTCTCGATAAGCTCGTGGATGCGTGCCTCGCCGACGCGGCAGGCGCCGATCTGGCTCATCAGGTCGCCCTCGCGCTCGTTCGGGGTGCGGACGTTGTGCAGGATCAGCTGCAGGATGGCGCGGTTGAGGATGCCGGCTTCGACGATCTTGATTGGCGGGATGCGCAGCCCTTCCTGGTAGATCTCGCGGCAGAGACCCATGGATCCGGGATAGAGGCCACCGACATCGGCATGGTGCGCTCTGGCAGCGACGTAGAGCAGTGGCGCGGTTGTGTCGCCCTCGACGAAGACGGGGAGCACCATGGTGATGTCGGGCAGATGGGTGCCACCGGCGTAGGGATCGTTCAGGATGGCGATGTCGCCGGGGCCAAGGGTGAGGGCGTCGATGGCTGCCTTGACCGACATGGGCATCGACCCGAGATGGACGGGCATGTGGTCGCCCATGGCGATGACGCTGCCTTCCCCGTCGAAGACCGCGCAGGAGTAGTCGCGGCGCTCCTTGATGTTGGGAGAAAAGGAGGTGCGGCGCAGGGCCGCTCCCATCTCCTCGGCGATCGAGTGTGTTGCGCTCTTGAAGACGGCGAGCTCGATCGGGTCGGAGACGCCGGGGGACGGGGCTTCGATGAGAGGCGGCATGGCTTCGTGGACCTCGATGACCAGGTTCGAATACTCGTCGACGTGGGCGATCGCACCGGGTGGAAGGACCGTCGTAGAGCTGTACTCCGTGATGAGTGCAGGCCCGGGGAAGGTGTCGCCCGGCACCAATCGATCGCGCTGGTAGACCTTGCTCTGCTGCCAGCCTCCGGCGAAGTAGATGGCGCGGGTCTTCAGGATCGCGCTGGAGCCGTCGCCGGGACGGCTGTCGCGTCGGGGAAGGTTAATGGCGTCGGTCTTTGCAGTCATGCGGACGCGCACGTTGACGACCTCGACCGGCGTCGACGGGTCGGAGTAGCCGTAGCGCCTGCGGTGGGCCTGGTGAAAGCCTTCGAGGAGGTTGTCTCCGGCAGCGACGTTGAGCTCGTAGCCCTGGCCGACGTAGCGGAGATCGGCTGAGCGCACGCCTGTGCCGACCAGGCCCTCCGCAGCGAGCTCTCTGGTGCCCCGTTCTTCGAGCTCGGTGTAGAGGTGCTCCAACGCGGCAGGGTCAGCTGTGGTCATGACCGTTCGGGAGTAGTCGCGGACGACATCGGCCATCAGGATGCCAAGCGCAGAGAGGGCGCCGGGCATGCAGGGAATCAGGACGCGCGGGATGCGCAGAGACCCGGCGAGCGAGCAGGCGTGGAGCGGACCGGCGCCACCGAAGCTGACGAGGGTGAACTCGCGTGGATCGTAGCCGCGCTCGATCGAGATGAGGCGGATGGCCTTCTCCATGGCAGTCTCTGCGAGGGTGAGGATACCGGTGGCGAACTGCTCCACTGTCTCGAGCGAGCCCCGGGCGGACTCCATCAGCTGCCGCGTGCGCGTGTCGTCCAGACGAACCTCTCCGCCGAGGAAGAGATCGGGGTCGAGGCGCCCGAGGACGAGGTTTGCATCGGTGACGGTGGCTTGTTCGCCACGGCCATAGCAGATGGGCCCGGGCACAGAGCCGGCGGATTGTGGACCGACGTGCAGCACGCCGCCCTGGTCGAAGCGGGCGAGCGATCCGCCTCCTGCGCCGACCGTGTGGATATCGAGCATGGGCACGCTGACGGGGAGCTCGGAGAGGATGGACTCGCTTGTGGTGCGTGGGCCACCTTCGGCCGCGTCCATGAGCGAGACGTCGGTTGAGGTTCCGCCCATGTCGAAGCCGATCAGCTTCGTGAAGCCGGCGATTCCTGCGACACGATAGGCTCCGATGACCCCGCCGGCCGGGCCGGAGAGGACCGTACGGACGGGCTCGCGTGCGGCTAACGAAGCGGAGACGATGCCGCCGGACGATTGCATGACGCGCACGGTGCCGGTTGGGAACCGGGAGATAAGCGAGTCCTCGAGGCTGCGGAGGTAGCCGCTGACCTTTGGGGCAAGATAGGCGTTAACGACGACGGTCGCTCCACGCTCGTACTCGCGGAACTCCGGCAGGATCTGGTGCGAGATGGAGATGGGCAGGCCGAGTGGTTCGAGCGCGGCAGCGACCAGGCGCTCGTTCACTGGATTGGCGAAGGAGAAGAGCAGGGAGAGTGCGATGGACTCGGCCCCGCTGCGGCGGATGCGCTCGGCGAGATCGGCGAGGTGCTCTGGGGAGGGTGAGCGGAGGATGGCTCCTTCGGCGGTGACTCGCTCCTCAACGCCGAAGCGGATCTCCGAGGGAACGACGCAGGGCATGGGTGAACGGAACCAGTCATACAAGCTGGTGCGAGCCTGCCGACCGATGGCGATGACATCCTCGAAGCCGATGGTGGTGACGTAAGCGACGTTGGCTCCGCGGCGCTCCAGCATGGCGTTGGTGCCGACGGTCGTGCCGTGGCGGACCTCAGGGACAGCACCGGGCAACAGGACCTTCGAGACGGCATCGAGCACGGCCTGGCCCGGCCGCTGCGGGGTGGAGAAGAGCTTGAGAACCTTCAGCTCGCCGTTCTCGAGAGAGACGCAGTCGGTAAAGGTTCCGCCGCTGTCGATTGCGATACGCATGGAAGTGACTCCCGGCCTGGCTGAGGCTTGTCCGATGTTTGCCGATCCTGTGAGCGGGCGGCGTGTCCAGCTTGAATAGTATGTCGTACTGCAGACTTCCATCCAGAACCCTTGGCTGGTCTCAGGCGTGACCTATGATGATGGCTACGGCGAGGTGCCGTGCATCGTCCGTAGAGTCTTGTGACTGATCGAGTGGAGGAAGAAGGCATGTCCCTGGCACCGGGTCTGACGTCGAACGCGGCAGGCGAGAGCTTCTGGCAGCTGGCGGCTCATCCTGTTCGGCGCAACGCGCTGCTGGCGGCGTCGCTGGGCTGGATGCTCGACAGCATGGACGTGATGCTGTACTCGATGGTGATCCCTGCGGCCCAGAAAGATCTCCATATGTCTGCCGGGATCGCCGGCGGCATCATGTCGTTGACGCTGATTGCGGCTGCGGCTGGCGGGATCTTCTTCGGCTTTGTTGCGGACCGGCTTGGGCGGACGCGCGCGCTTTCGATGAGCATCCTGATCTATTGCGTTTGTACGGGCTTATGCGCCTTCGTCCATACGGTTCCGCAGCTGGCGATCTGCCGCACCCTGCTTGGTCTGGGGATGGGTGGCGAGTGGGCTGCCGGGGCGGCCCTGGTAGCCGAGACGTGGCCGGATGAACACCGCGGGAAGGCGCTGGGAATTGTTCAGAGCTCGTGGGCGATCGGCTATGCGCTGGCTGCGCTGGTCGTTGCGGTGGTGATGCCACACTTCGGGTGGCGAGCGGTCTTCCTGGTAGGGATGCTGCCGGCGGTGATCACGATCTGGATCCGCCGCACCGTTAAGGAGCCTGTAACGTGGACGAGGGAGCCGAAGGAGCGCGGCTCGTTCAAAGAGCTCTTTCGTGGGGCTCTCGGTCGCAACATGTTGATTATCACAGCGATGAATGCGGCAAGTCTCTTTGCGTGGTGGGGCCTCTTCTCATGGGTGCCGGCGTTTCTTTCGCTCCCCGTGGCGAAGGGCGGGCATGGCTTGAACGTCGTCCATACGGCGAGCTGGACGATCCTGATGCAGGCCGGGACCTTCCTTGGCTATACAAGTTTCGGATACCTGGCAGATCGCTTTGGACGGAAGCCGGTCTATATCACCTACCTGCTGATCGCGGCGTGCGTCGTCCCAATCTATGCGCTGACCAGCGATGCGAGGGCGCTTCTGCTGCTTGGACCGGTGATCGGCTTCTTCGGCTCCGGATACTTCAGTGGCTTCAGCGTCATCGCAAGTGAGGCGTTTCCGACGGTCCTGCGGGGGCGTGCGATGGGCTTCACCTACAACCTCGGGCGCGTTGTAAGTGCAGCAGCACCATTTACGATCGGCCGGTTTTCGGAGACGCACGGGATGGGTTCGGCGCTGGTCCTGACCTCAGCCGGATTTCTTACCGCTGCAGCGATTGCGTCCGGGCTGAGAGCCGGACCACGGCGACGTGATCCAGTACTAGATCCAGACCTTCGACTCGATCTTCGGGGTAGGGCGGCCTGATTGTTTCGCGGGCGTGGTCACACCGGCGCCGGCGTTGGGGTTCACAATGACCGGGGTGACTGGAGTCGCGGTCTTCGCGGAGCCACTCGGGCTGTTGCTTCCGGTGGTTGTGATTGCGCCGGGAGCGTAGTTGATCTCGTCGTCATCCGGATACTCGTGGGGTGCGCTGACACGGTTCATGCGGGCGTAGTTCGGGATGGCAACCATCGGCGAGCCATCCTGCCATGCGCCCTTGATGACCATCACGCCGCCGAGCAACTCCGGTTTCCACTCGGTCGTAAGCGGAGCATCGCTGAGTGGCTGGTTGATATCGTGATTGTCCGCCGTCTCTACGTTATAGACGAGTGGCCCATACTTCAGCGCCACGGTGCCGAGGTCTGCCTTGACGCGATCGTCGGCGGTGACTCGCTGAGGCTCCATCGGCAGCTCGAGCTCGATGTGATCGCCCGCCTTCCACTCCCGGGTCACGATCGCGTAGCCCTTTTCAATGGTCGGCGTCACCGCGACTCCATTAACTGAAAAGCGCTTTACGCCTTTGATAGCAGGCGACTCGCGGTACAGGGCGCTGGTCGTGCGATTCGGGATGCGAACGTAGACGGAGAAGGTTCTCGGCTGCTCTGGATTCACGGTCAGCAGGATGGACCCTTTCCATGGATAGTCGGTCTTCTGCACCATCTCGACCGGTGTGCCGGCTACCTCGCCGATGTGGATGCGGCTGCCGAGAAACATATTCACGTAAATGGCGGTTTTACTCTTCACATAAGCCCACGTCGGCATCATGAGCAGCGTGCGGGGGATGTTGCCGACGCAGCACGGGCAGGTGTGCCAGAGGGCACGTTGCGTGTTGACGAGGGGGTTGGTGTAGCAGAAGCTCTTGCCTTCAAGATCGACGCCGCCCAGCAGTGCATTGTACATGGTCTGCTCGTAGAGATCGGCATACTTCGCATCGTGATAGGCAAGGTTCAGCTTGTACTGGAAGAAGACAAGCCCGCAGCTTGAGCAGGACTCGCAGTACGCATTATTGCGCAGGGAGTAGTTGGGGCCGAAGCCCTCGGAGGTCTCTCCGCTGCCGATGCCTCCGGTCAGGTAGTACTTGCGATTGACCATGTTGTCCCACAGCGAGAGGACCGCGCTCTGGTAGTCGTGGTCGCCCGTCTCAGCGGCGATGTCGGCCATTCCGGAGTAGAAGTAGGTGGCGCGCACGGCATGGCCGACGGCCTCATACTGCTGGCCCGGCGGCAGGTGGCTCTGGTCGTACTCCGCTCCGCCGCGACGCGAATCCAAAAGGAACTTCGCGAGCGTGATGTAGGCGTCGCCGCGATGATTGCCCTCCTGGTCGTTGACGAATCGCCCAAAGCGGACGAGCGCCTGCTCCATCTCCTGGTGGCCATCGAACCAAGCTTTTTTGCCAGGTCCGATATTAGCGACCCAGCAGTCGCCAAGCTGTTTTGCTGCGTTGTAGAGCCGCTGGTCTTTGCCGTCGGTCAAGGTGTAGTGATTGATGGCGGACTCGATGAAGTAGCCCGAGACGTAGCCTTCGTGATTGCCTCGATGCTCCGGGGACCAGCGCTCCGGCCAGTTTTTGCGCTCGGAGAGGATGTAGGCGGTCTGCAGGTAGCCATCCGGCATCTGTGCCGCCAGGATGATCGGGATCCAGCGTTCGAGCGTCGTCTGCATGTAGGCCTGCGCGGCGATCATCTCAGGGTCGCCCTGCGGATCCACCATCAGGGCAATGCACATGGACTCGACGGTCTGGTGGACCCATGCGTTTGAGAAGACGTAGCCCTTGTGGGGAGCGTGAGTTTCGCCGCGATTCGCCTTGGCGGCCTCGATGAAGTTATCGATGCCCCCGTCGCCCCGGCCCGGCGCAAAGTCTGTGCGCTCGCAGCTGCGGATGCAATGCGGAATCCAGTCGACGATAAGCGCCTTCGCGCGGACACTCCAGAGCGGACTGTCGATGCTGTACCGCCGCGTATATACGACGTCGAGACGATTCTTCGGCGGGGCAGGCTCGACGTGGACGTGGATTGAGGGCTGCGTTTGGGAGCGGTCGCCGGAGGCCAGCATGGTCAGTACATACTCGCCGGGAGCAGAAAAGGTTGCAGTCGTAGCCGCTGACGCCGGACGCGCGAAGCGTACCGTGCCTGGTCCTGAACGCTTCGACCACCGGACCGAGTTTTCGGGGGAGTCCCTGAGCCAGACTGCCTTACCTGCAAGGTAGGTCTGCCCACCGAGAACGACGGAGCGGTCAATGCCGGCATGGATCACCGGGGGCAAAGAGGGAACCGGTCCATCGCTGAAGACCTTCCACTCGAGGATTCCGGCGGCGTGCTCCTCTGCAGGTACGATTTCCAGGCGAAGCTTGCTGCTCGTCACGGCTTCAAAGGTCGTGGAGTTGAAGATGTCGGCGGCGGACCCGAGGCCCTTGGCCTTTTGTACGGAAACGAAGTCAGCTCCGTTCCAGTAGAGAATGCGGTAGCTGGCCGGTGGGGCCAGTTGAGCGCCTTCGCTGCCTGCGAGCCCCTTCGGGCGAGGCGCATCGACGGCCCAGTAGACTTCGATCCTGCTGACGGCGATCGGTTGGATCCATTCGTATTGAACCCAGCGCGGATGACCGCCATCCTCCTGCTCTGTGCGGACAGCATAGGAGCCGTTGCGGTGATCGCGAGAGCTCTCCGGGGTAAAGCCATCATTCAGCGCGGAGATCTTGTTCTCGCTGGTCGTAACAGGGCTCGACGGAATCGCGACCCTCGCGAGGTTGACCGGTGCGGTCGCATCCTGGCTGAACGCCTCTGGACCCTGCACTCCGGCGAGAACGGCTGCGCCCATTGCGCCGGTCAAAAAGCTGCGACGGCTTAGCGCTGAGTCTCCCTGTCCTGCTGCAGGAGTCTCTGATGAATTCGTTCGGATACGAAGGCGTGTGCTCAAGGGGCCGACCTGTCTTAGTTCAGTAGTGCCGTGGTGCACGGAGAGTCAACGAGGCGTCATGAAGCGGGAGGGAGAGGATCGATAAACCCCTCACAAAGGAACTTTAGCGGGCAGTCCAGCTCCTCGTCAACGAGTGGGAAAACGCTTTCTCGCTGCATGCATGTGCCGAAGGCTGATCGCGTCGGAAGATTGGCCAGGAAAGAGGTTGAGGTTTGCAGCTTGCCGGACGGCTTTACAAAGGAGACAGGGTTGCAGTTCGCGCTCCATTCGCGTCAACGCAAGCCGCTCTCGACCGTCCCATGACCGCCTGTTCTGGCTGGCAGAGGAGACGCGGTGTGAACCGACCCGGAGCGGCGTCGCTTATTAGTACCAGAGAGAACGAGGGCAGGATAAGCAGCAAGCGTTTCATACAGGAGTTCTTCAGTGGAAGGATGTAGTCACCGGACAATCGAGCGGATGGCATCGATGAGGGGGGCAGATCCTGGAAATTTGGTACGCGGACTCCATTTGTCAGCGCGATCAGAGTTCCTGTGCGGCGGGCCGGAGCAGACATGATCGGTAACGCATCGCTCTGGAAGAGAGTATGCGCGGCGTCATGTGCAGCAGAGATTATTTTTACAGGGGGCCGAGAGTTGAACAGAGAATGCCACCGTTCCATGGCAATGTCAACTGGAGTTTTGAGCCGGATATTGAAAGAGACATCCGCAACGATAGCGGACGAGCCTGGCGCTTAGGCGAGGTGGATTCGGTGCACTGATGCCCAGCAGATCTCTACGAGACCGAAGGTCATACGGAGCGGTCTGGCAATCAAAAGTGAGTTTGTTGTCCGGGAGGAACGTGCAGGAGTTAGTGATGACGGGAGGGGCACAAAAGGAAGGCTGCGAAGGGAGTAACTCTCCCTTCGCAGCCGGCATACAACTCTATTTCGTCGAGTGGAAGTAACGGGCGATGGTCTGTACGAAGTGACGGCCACCACTTGGGGTCGCAACCTTACCGTGCAGAATGTCGGCGTAGGGCTTCGCCTGACCGCCGTAGAACAGGTTGGTATCGTCCTGATTCTGCGATACAACGGCTCCATTGAGGTCAACGCCGGCGAAGAGACCCTTTGCGCGGGAGTAGGTAAGGAGCTCCGCGCTCAGCAGGATGTCCGTCGATGCAGCAGCGTGACGTCCAACCGGGCCGGCAGCGGCAGATGCGTCGCCGCCAATCTTGAACTTGGAGTGAAGGAGGTCTTCAAGTCCCTTGTCGTTGACGGCTACGAGAACGAGGTCCGTTGCCTGTCCGCCAATCTGGAAACCAAAGCTTCCACCCGCCAGACGGATGAAGACCGGAGCGCTCCAGCCGCGCGGCGTGCGGCAGGTGGCAACGCCCTGACCGTAGGAGGCGCCGACGATGAAG
>CAZZZQ010000001.1:25117-28478 GCA_964658405.1 uncultured Sphingomonas sp. | reverse complement strand
GGCTGCCTTCTTGACGCTGGGAATGACGGCGATGCAGTTCGCTTTGCTGACGATGAAGTCAGGGATTCCACCGTCCGGGGTGCTTTGAATCTCTCGAATGACCTGGGAGGCCGAGGAGAGGCGCTCATTGAGATCGGAGAGCTTCTGGGCTTGTGCCGGAACACTGGCGATTGTGGCGAGAGAGAGGGCGGCGAGGCAAAGTACGTTTTTCACGATAGGCTCCTAAGTCGTTCGGGCGTACAAGAGGTCTGAAATCAGAGCGCTCAAATGTTCCGACCTGAGTAAGATGCTTTTTCGGAACGACTTAGACGTATTGCATGCCTACAAATTTACAAACTGCCCCCGCCTCCCTTACCAGCTTGGCTTGAACGAGACCAGAAGTGTCACGAACATGACGCCGAAGAGGATGACCAGGAACGGCCACCAGTTCTCAATAAACGACCCGACCGACCCTGACTGATTTGACGAACTCATTTGCAATGTCCTCCGTAAATACTTCTAAATCCTAACTGAGAAGTGCATTCCTGCTCAAACGCCCCTCATATTCGTGCTTTTCTGCGAATCTGATCAGTCTGTCACGACCAATGGACTGGTTTGCAGGGCTGACTGGATCTGCACGCAGTTGCGGCCGGAGTTTTTAGCCAGATAAAGCGCGGCATCGGCCAGTGCGAGAAGCTCGGCCTGGTTGCCGGAGAGAATCGGGATCATGGCTGCACAGCCGAGACTCACCGTGACGTAGGACCATGGGCTACGGCTGTGGTCGATCCTGAGATCGAAGATGGCGAGGCGGACCCTTTCCGCCAGCGCTTGAGCGGCGATCAGGTCGGTATGGGGAAGAAGCAGGACAAACTCCTCTCCGCCAAACCGGGCTGCAACGTCCTGTGGACGATGGATGTTGTGTGTGATCGCCTCCGCCACGGAGCGTAGACAGTCGTCCCCCGCCTGGTGGCCGTACTGGTCGTTGAAGCCTTTAAAGAGGTCAACGTCGACCATAATCAGAGCGAGCGGCGTTCGAAGCCGGACGGCTCGCTTCCACTCCTGGGTAAACGCTTCATCGAGGCGACGCCTGTTCGGGATGCCGGTCAGCCCATCCAGTGAGGCCAGCATCAGCAACTGCGCATTCGAACTGTTGAGGTCCTCGACGAAGGTCTGCCGCTCCCGGATCAGAACCGACATCGGGAAGAGGGCTCCGACGTTGAATGCCAGAAAGATCTGGAGAGCAACGTCTCGGGAGACAAGGAGATCGTGGGGCCATCTGCCAAAGACGCCGTGCGATCGAGTCGCCAGGTAGATCGAGATCAGACAAAGGCCGGCGCTGGCGATCGCCGAGCCGGAGAGTGAGAGCAGCAGGTCGATGATGAGAAGCGTCGGGTAGATGAGGAAGAGCAGGGGGTAGCTGCTGACATCCAGACTCAGGGTGATGACGGAGAAGCCCGCGATAAGGATCAGAAGTGTTTTCAGGACGGTGTCCCGGCGGAAGAGGCTGCCAATCTCAGCCGATCCGAAGGAGAGTGCAAGCGGGATGATTGCGGCGATGCCGAGGGCGTCTGCGGTTGCCCACTGATTGAAGGCAATGAGGAGTGACTGGTGCTCCGCGACATGGAAGAAGACGGCTGCCATGAGGCCTGAGACTCCGGGGCCAACGATCAGGGCCAGCATACCCCGGAGGAAGATTCGCGGCTTGCGAAGCCATTGGTCGAGCGTCGTGAAGGCGGGCAGAAGCAGGGCACTCAGGACGACCTCAAGGGCTGAAAATGTTCGCAGCCATAGCTCGTGGCCGATGGGGTTGTGGTCGATGCACTCGCCGATGCCGGTTCCCAGGGTGACCCCGAGCACGACAATCCACCATTCGCTCCGCGGGCGCATGAGCAGAAGGGCGATCGTGATGCCGTTCAGCGGCCACAGGATGGTCCAACCCTCGCTGAAACCAAAGCGGTTGAGCAGGATATCTCCCGCAGCATAGATCAGCGCGAGACGGAGGACCTGTAAGGCCCATTGGAAGAGCTTCTGTCGTGGAAACAGATCAGAAAGCAATAGAGACTCCGTGCAGCAACTCTGGAAGACGTCTGCCACGATATTATCTGCCGTTTTCTGCAGGGCGTACTCTTCTTTTGCCGGGAGCCCGGAATGGAATCATCCCGTCTCTTTCGCAATCAAGCCGCTATGCCGGTAAGCAGAAGACAGGCGGCAACTTACGCCTTTACAGCCTGGCGCGGCTAAGGTTATGGTGCCTGTGCTCAGGCTTCTGTGCTGCAGAACTTTATGAGCAGTTTTCAGGACTGGGTTGAAGTGCCTGCACCCCAGTAGGTGTTGAAACAGGCGGTGAACCATTGCGACGTGATGTATGGTCCGGTGGTGACTGCGCTCTCTGCGTTCGAGGAAGGCTCAGCCTCGCCCTCCCGGAGCGTCCACGTTCATTTCGTTCACCTTCAGGAGAGCTCATATGAACAAATATCTTGCAGAATTTGTGGGAACCTTCGTCCTCGTCTTTGGTGGTGTGGGTAGCGCTGTTCTGGCAGGCGGCAAGATCGGTTTCCTGGGCGTTTCCTTCGCCTTTGGGCTGTCACTCCTGGCAATGGTCTATACGATTGGCCCTATCTCCGGCTGCCACATCAACCCCGCCGTTACCCTGGGAATCGTCCTTGTGAAGAGAATGAATGCTAAGGACGCCGTCTTCTATGTCATCTCGCAGGTCCTGGGGGCAGTCCTCGCTGCCGCGCTGATTCTTCTCGTCGCACATGGTGGTCCGGCTGGTTATGATGCTGCTGTCTCCGGACTTGGGGCGAACGGGTACGGACTGCACTCGCCCGGAGGATATTCCCTGAGCGCGGCTTTCATTGTGGAAGTCATCCTGACGTTCTTCCTTGTGGTGACCGTCCTCGGAGCGACTGACATCAAAGCACCGGTCGGTTTCGCCGGAATTGCGATCGGCCTTGTCTTGACCCTGATCCATTTAGTTGGAATTCCGATCACGAACACCTCCGTGAACCCGGCACGCAGCATCGGACCGGCATTGTTTGTCGGCGGCTGGGCCTTGCAGCAGCTATGGTTGTTTATCGTTGCCCCTGCGTTGGGGGCCGCTGTCGCAGCGCTCTGCTACCAGGTCATCCGAGGACGGGATGTGCTCCTGACCACCGCACACGCCGAAAGCGCTCTCGTGAGCGAACAGGCCACGAGGGAGCATACGTCGATCACCGCCAACAAGCCCCTGACGTAGAGCGGAACGCCACGAGGCGGGTCAGCCCGCTGCACCTGGAAGCGAGTTGAAAGAACACTCGGCGCATCCAGCGGCAGTTTGCAATCCGCCTCGTGGGCCTTCCGTGCCCTGGGTTGCAGCGCACTTAATGGGCTGGCCGTAAAC
>CAZZZQ010000001.1:0-25107 GCA_964658405.1 uncultured Sphingomonas sp. | reverse complement strand
TCATGATCAGAATGAACATACTTCTTGCGCTCTCACTCCTCTCTCCGATCGCCTTTGCGGCGAGTCCTAAGGCTGCCTATACCTGGAAGAATGTGCAGATCGTTGGCGGCGGATTTGTGGATGGGGTCATCTTCCACCCGACTGCCGCCAACCTCCGGTATGCTCGCACGGACATGGGCGGAGCGTACAAGTGGGATCCCGATGCGAGCCGCTGGTCTCCCATCCTCGACTTCATGCCCTACAAGGACCTGAACTTGATGGGAGTGGAGTCGATTGCAGTCGATCCTCATGACCCGCAGCGGGTGTATCTTGCCTGCGGCACCTACACGAATGATGCGACACCCGATGGCGCCATTCTGCGCTCGGATGACCAGGCGCGACACTTCGCACGGACCGACGTTCCGATCAAGTTTGGTGGCAACGAAGATGGTCGAGGGAATGGTGAACGGCTCGTCGTCGACCCCGGGGACGGCCGTGTCCTCTATCTCGGGACCCGCCACAGCGGCCTGTGGCGCTCGACCGATCGAGCTGTGTCGTGGTCCCGGGTCACTGCCTTTCCTGAGATCACGGAGGCTGTCCTGCCCTCGCCCGCACCGGTCGCAGGGGAGACCCCTCAACAACGCTACGAACGCAGGCCGGTGCAGGGCGATGGCATTGTCTTTATCAAGTTTGTGCCCGGCGCCGGGAAGGCCGAGGGCGTCTCGCAGACGATTTACGTCGGTGTATCCCTCAAGGGGCGGCCAAATCTCTTTGTTTCGCATGACGCAGGTAAAAGTTGGGCAGAGATCCCAGGTGAGCCTACCGGCAATCGTCCCCTTCGCGCCGCGCTGGCTCCCGATGGGCTTCTCTACGTCACCTATGGGAGCACCCCCGGGCCGACACCCATGAAGGATGGCGCTGTCTGGAAGCTGGACACTGCCACGGGACGCTGGACGGACATTACGCCGGATCACCCGGTCCCGGGCAGTCGCGAGTTTGGCTATGCCGGTGTTTCGATCGATGAGCAACATCCGCAGACGTTAATCGTCAGCACCTACAACCGCTACCGGGCGGGCGGGGAGGATATCTTTCGGTCGACTGACAGCGGTGCCACGTGGCACCGGCTCTTCACGCAGGGCGGCCCGACCGCCGGCATCTTTGACTACAGCAATGCCCCCTACGTGCAGAAGACCGGCATTCACTGGCTCTTTGATGTGGAGATCGATCCGCGTAACTCAAACCATGCTGTCTTTACGACCGGCTATGGCGGCTGGGAGACCTACGATCTTGAGGCCAGCGATCAAGGCCATCCAACGCATTGGAAGCTCTTCAGTCCCGGAATCGAAGAGGTCGTCGGGTTGCAGCTGGACAGCCCGACTGCGGGTCCGCCGCTGCTCTCGGCGATCGGGGACTACGGCGCCTTCACGCACCGCTCGCTCGACGTACCGGCACCTGAAGGCTCGGCAAGCAATCCTCGTCTCGGTAATACGACCGGCCTGGTCTCCGCCACACTGCAGCCGCTGATTGCGGTCCGAGTGGGTGAGAGCGCAGAGCATAAGCCGCAGAATATCGGCTTCTCGCTCGACGGCGGGACGACCTGGCAGCCGACCCCCACCTCGCCGAAGCCGGACAGCCATAGCGGCTCGATCGCGGTCTCTGCTGACGGTGCTACCTGGATCTGGACCCCCGAGCATGAGCTTCCGTATGTCACGCGGAATCGTGGAAGGACCTGGACGGCACTTCCCGCGCTGCCCGAGGACACGCGTCTCGTCGCCGATCCGCTCTCCGCCACTACGTTCTATGCGATCTCTCTGAGAGACGCGAGGCTGTTCACGAGTACCGACTCCGCGGCGACCTTCACGGCGCAGCCTTTTACCTATTCAGATGGACCTCCACCCGCGGGCGGGGCCCATGGCGACGTGCGCGGCGGACAGGATCGCCTTTATGCCGCCCCCGGTGTCTCGGGCGATCTCTGGCTGCCTGCCTATAACGGTCTCTACCGGTGGTCAGGAAGAGTCTTTCAGCGCCAGCCGGATGTCGAAGCGATTCATGCCTTCGGGTTTGGGAAAGCTGCTCCGGGAGCAGGCTATCCTGCGCTCTACCTGGTTGGCACGATTAAGGGAGAGGCGGGGATCTTCCGCTCCACCGACGTTGGCCGCCACTGGCTGCGCATCAACGATGACCAGCACCAGTGGGGACTGATCCTCCAGATTGCCGGCGACCCCAATCGCTTTGGTCGCGTCTACGTGGGCACTCACGGGCGGGGAATCTTCTACGGAGACCCGAACTAGCCCAGGTCATTTTGCCGCCCTGGCATGAAACCGGCCCATCCTTGCATCTCACTAAGACATTCAAAGTTAAAGCGAGCAGGTATGGGTTGGAGAAGACAATGTTGATGGCAAAAGAGGGTCGCCCCTTTCCTCTTGGGGCAAGCTGGGATGGTCATGGCGTCAATTTCGCTGTGTTCTCCGCTCACGCGACGAAGGTGGAGTTGTGCCTCTTTTCAGAAGACGGTAAGACGGAGCAGCAGCGAATTGTCCTGCCTGAGTACACCAACGAGATCTGGCATGGATACATAGCCGGGATCGGCCCCTCTCAGCGCTATGGTCTGCGCGTCCATGGACCATACGATCCCGAAAACGGTCACCGCTTCAATCCAAATAAACTGCTCCTCGATCCTTACGCCTATGCCCATTTTGGTGAGGTCGTCTGGCATCCGGCGATCTTCGGATATGTCATGGAATCGATGGATGATCTCACCTTCGATGAGCGCGACTCAGCCCCCTACGTGCCGAAGTGCATCGTGATCGACCATAACTTTGACTTTTCGGGGGTGCGCGGCAGACGCCACGAACCGTGGGACACCACGATCATCTACGAGATGCATGTGAAGGGGTTCACCAAGCTGCGGCAGGATATTCCGGAGCATCTCCGTGGGACCTACGCGGGCCTGGCGCAGCAGCCGGTGATCGACTACCTGAAGGAGTTAGGAATTACGTCGGTCGAACTGCTCCCAATCCAGACCTTCGTCAATGACAGTTATCTCCTCGATCAGGGCCTGGTGAACTACTGGGGCTACAACTCAATCGGCTTCTTTGCCCCGGATCCGCGCTACGCTTCGAACCGGCCTGACACCTTGAAGGAGTTCAAGGAGATGGTGGCGCGTCTCCACGAGGCCGGCCTTGAGGTGATCCTCGATGTGGTGTACAACCACACGGCGGAGGGGAATCAGATGGGGCCTACCCTCTCCTTCAAAGGAATCGACAACGCGAGCTACTATCGTCTCTTCGAGGATGAGCCGCGCTACTACGTCAACGAAACAGGAACCGGGAACACGGTCAACGTCGACCACCCAAGGGTCCTGCAGATGGTGATGGACTCCCTCAGGTACTGGGCAGATCATCTGAGCGTTGACGGCTTTCGCTTTGACCTTGGAACGATCCTTGCGCGGGCTCCGAGTGGATTCGATATCAAAAGCGGTTTCCTGAAGACCTGCTCGCAGGACCCGCTGCTCGCCTCCGTCAAGCTGATCGCAGAGCCGTGGGATTGCGGACCCGGCGGTTACCAGGTGGGAGGCTTCCCGCCGGGCTGGGCAGAGTGGAATGACAACTTTCGCGACACCGTACGGGACTTCTGGCGAGGGCTGGCACCCGCCTCCTCGCTGGCGGAACGCCTCTGCGCATCGCCTGAGATCTACGATCATTCGGGCCGGCGACCATGGTCTTCCGTGAACTTCGTGACTGCCCATGACGGCTTCACGCTCCACGACCTTGTCAGCTATGAGCAAAAGCATAATGAAGAAAATGGTGAGGCAAATCGAGACGGGAGTGCGGACAATCGATCCTTCCACTGCGGGGTAGAGGGTCTGACCGACGATCCTCTGATTAATGCGAAGCGCGGGCGCCAGATGCGCAACATGCTCGCCACGCTTCTTCTCTCCCAGGGAACGCCCATGATGCTGGCGGGCGATGAGTTTGAACGAACCCAGGGGGGCAACAATAACGCCTACTGCCAGGACTCAGAGATCTCATGGTTCGACTGGGCGCACGCGGAGACGGCAAAGGCTCAAATTAAATTTGTGCAGTCGCTGATTCGTCTGCGGCGGACCTATCCGGGGCTGCGGAGAAATCTCTTTTACACCGGGGACCGCAATAGAAAGCTGGGGCTCACCGATCTGTCCTGGATCAACCCAAGCGGGGAGAGCCTGAGTCCCCGGCAGCTGGGCGACAAGACGATGCGATGCTTCGGCATGCTGCTGGATGGCCGTGCCCAGACCAGCGGCGTGTTCACCCTCGGACACGAAGCGACCCTGCTGATCATCTTCAACCAGGACGCGCGGAAGTATCGATTTACCCTTCCAGCGTCAGTCGTTGGAGCGAGTTGGCGATGCCTGTTGGACACCTCGTCTGAGAATGCTGTGAGGGACGGCTCGCTCGTCGATGGGAAGATTCTGGTAGAGGCGAATTCTATCGTTCTGATGGAGTTTGCCATGGACCATGCGCGTTAGCGCGTTGATTCGCTGGCACTTCTTGGACCTTCGCTATAAATCTGCATCAGATAAGGAGATTTGATCGATCGAAAGCCTGCCACGGGCGTGAGCAACGTCTGGCACGGGAACAAGGACATGATGCACCGAATCATAGGACAGGGAATCACCGCGGAGGTCATCCGTGGCCATGACTGGGCTAATCATCCCCTCGGGCCTGTGGATCGTTGGCCAGAGATCCTCGTCAATATCGTCAATGTAGTTCTCTCGTCCCCCTTGCCGATGCAGGTGTATTGGGGACCCGAGATGTACACCATTTACAACGATGCGCTCCTGCAATTCATTCAGGATCGTCATCCGGATGCGATGGGCAGACCCGTGCGTGAGGTGTGGCCCGATGCGTGGGACCTCATACAGTTCAGCTTGCTTCAGTCTTTGCCACAGGGATCAGTATCAGCTTTCAGGCCGCTCCTCTAAAGCTGCTTCAGAACGGACGTTGGGAGCAGATGTACTGGACCTACGCGTACAGTGCCGTTTACGAGCGCGATGGAGAGGTAGCCGGGGTCCTGAATATTGCGCAGAACGTGACCGGGCAAAAAACGCCGAGGTGCAGCTGCTCGAGGCAAAAGAGATTGCGGAGACCGCAAATCGCGCGAAGAGCGAGTTTCTCGCCAACATGAGTCACGAGCTGCGCACCCCACTTTCAGCGGTCATTGGCTACAGTGAGCTCCTCGAAGAGGAGATGGAAGACGCTGGGAATCAGACCGGCCTGGAGGATATTCGGAAGATCCAGTCCAACGCGCGCCACTTACTGTCGCTGATCAACGACGTTCTGGATCTCTCCAAGATTGAAGCCGACCGCATGACCACGTATGCAGAAGACTTCGAGATTGAAGATCTGCTTCGTGACGTTTCTTCGACCATGCAGGGGCTTGTCTCGCAGAAGGGGAACAGGCTCGTCATAGAACATGCTGCAAACCTCGGCAGGATGCATACCGACCAGGTAAAGCTCAGGCAGTGCCTGTTCAACCTCATCAGCAACGCCGCAAAGTTCACCGACCACGGTCTCGTAACGCTTCACGTGAGCCGTGAGGAAGACACGATCGTGCTGGCGGTGCAGGACAGCGGTATCGGGATGACTGAAGAGCAGATCGCAAAGCTATTTGAGAGGTTCATCCAGGCCGACGCTTCGACGACGCGTCGATTTGGTGGAACCGGGCTTGGACTTGCGATCACCCGTGCTTTCTGCCAGCTGCTCGGCGGCCAGATCTCTGTAGAGAGCGTCCTCGGCGCAGGGTCTACCTTCACCATTCGCATTCCCGCGATACTGCCCGAGCAGTCCACAGTGGACGTGTTCGATGCCGGCAGCGATGAAGGGAAGCATCTCGTCCTGGTGATCGATGACGATCCGGCACAGCGTGATCTGCTCAGCAGATTCCTGCAGCGGGAGGGATTTGCCGTCCGCGTGGCGGCCGATGGTCGAACCGGGCTTGAGATGGCCCGGGAGACCATGCCGCGCGCGATCCTCCTCGATGTCGTCATGCCGCAGATGGACGGGTGGTCTGTTCTGAGCGCGCTCAAGGCCGATCCTGAACTTGAGCGAATCCCCGTCGTCATGGTCACCTTCGTCAACGAGCCTGGGTTGGGCGAAAGTCTCGGAGCGGCCGAGATGGTGTTGAAGCCGGTTGAATGGGAGCACCTGAAGTCCGTGATGGAGCGCTTTCACGGCGACGCGGGAGAGATTCTCGTCGTCGATGATGACCCGGAGGCCCGCTCACGGCTGCGAACTGTGCTCGAGCGCAATGGGTGGACTGTCTCTGAGGCCGCGAACGGGCGCGAGGCTCTCGATTATGTCGTTCACGCGGCTCCCCAGCTTATTCTGCTCGACCTGACGATGCCGGTCATGGATGGGTTCTCGTTCCTCCATGAGCTTCGGGAGCTTCCTGGATGCGTCGATATTCCAGTCGTGGTTCTCAGCGCACGTGATCTGAACGCACAGGATCGTCAGCGCTTGTCCGGCGCAGATAAAGTTCTTCGCAAAGGCGATGCCAACCTCCGCCAGCTTGCCGGTGAGTTGAGATCGCTCACGCCAGGCAGTGTGAGCCATTCGAAACATTGATTCGAACTGGTGGCCGATGCGCTGCCGGTAGCGATAAGAAAGTTGGACGTGATGCGTTTGTTACTAGTGGAAGATCATGAAGAGCTTTGGGATTTCCTCTCCCGCCGACTGCAGCGCCGGGGGTTTGAGGTGACCGTGGCGAAGGATGGCCAGGAGGGTCTGGACATGGCTCGCGAACTTATTCCCGAGATGATGTTGCTTGATATGAATCTACCCATCATCGACGGATGGTCAGTCGCGCGAGCGCTCAAGGCTGATCAGGCCACCGCGAAGATTCCAATCATTGCGCTGACCGCACATGCGATGTCCGGGGATAAGCAGAAGGCTCTCGATGCGGGCTGCGACGAGTATCACCCCAAGCCGGTCCAGTTCGCGCAGCTCCTGATCCAGATTGAGGCCTTACTCAAGGGGCCTTCGTTGAAGGCAGGATGATGCACGCGAGTGACAGCGCGACCGAACGACTCCATAACTTCTCAGCCTCTCTTACTGAGCCTGCCGGTACGTTTGATGGAGCCGATGTAAGTCCCTCTGCACTCGCGCGGAGGCCAGAGAGAGGTTCTTCTCCCAACGTGGAAAGTGGTTTCTCTCTCGCAGGGCGCACTCTCTGCGGTGCGAGTCTTCGACTCGCAAATCTCTCCCATGTAGATCTCACGGGTGCCGATCTGTCCGACCTCTCGGGCGGGGGCATCAATCTGACCTCCGCCCAGATGGACGGCGCGAGCATGGAACGAGGCGACCTGGCGGGTGCAAACTTTACAGAGGTCAGCGCGGGCGAGGTGAACCTTCGCGACGCTCTTCTGGAAGATGCTACCTTCACATCTGCCCGGCTCCGCTTCGCTGACTTTACAAATGGAATCATTGAAGGCGCAGATCTGACCGGGGCGGACCTCTGGGGCGCGATCTTCAAAGGTGCTTCCGCAAAACGCGCGATCTTCCACAAGGCGCGGCTGGATGAGAGCAGCATGGTTGAGGCGGAGCTTCCCGAGGCAGATTTCTCGAAGGCCACCCTGCGCCGCGCCGATCTCTCCCGGGCGAAGCTGATGGGCGCCAACCTGCAGGAGGCAGTGCTGGACGGTGCAAATCTGACCGGCGCTGATCTAAGTGGTGCGAGCCTGCCGAACCTTGCGCTCAGTAGCTGCGAGCTTGGAGGAGCCTGCTTTGCCGGGGCATGGCTCGAACGCACGCGCATGCGTGCCCGCCAACTCAAGGGCGCGGTCGGGGAAGAAAGGTCAGGGAACTTTGAAGCAGCGATCGATAGCTACCTGGTGCTGGAACGTAACTTTCTCTCGCTTGGCCTCTCCGAAGACGCAAGCTGGGCCTACCTGCGAAAGCGGAGGGTCGCCCGTAAGCTTCATCTAAGACGCGCCCGAGAATTCAAGAAGGCGAACGAGAGGAAGCCTGCAGGAATTGAGTTCAGCCTCTGGCTCGGTGACTGTGTAGCAGAGTGGCTTTGCGACTATGGCGAAAGCCTGGGGCGTGTGGCTCGCGCCTTCGTGAGTATCCTGATCGTATTTGCGGCGGTTTACTGGTTGACCGGGAGCCTGAAGGCAAGGGATGGATTCGCTGGGACGCATCTCTGGGATCCGGTGAACTACCTGCTCTTCAGTCTGAACTCTATGACGACCGTCGGGACGTCAGAGGTTGCGTTGCGCCCGCGTGGGGAGTTAGGTGTTCTTCTCTCCAGCCTGCAAACGGTTCTCGGTACAGTGCTACTCGGCCTCTTTGGCTTTGTGCTTGGAGCACGGATTCGAAACTAGCGCGGGGGTCGGATAGCTACTACTTCAATGTGACTGACCGCAGTGATCTTCTAATGAGGGTCAGAATGTTTCGCAGTGAGACGCGTCGCAGAGCTCGGTGCGGGCTGACTGACCGCGTCTCGAATTGCTTCGAGGTCGTCCGTGTAGTCGCGCGAAGGCATCTCGTCGAGGAGGATACGCAACTCTTCACTGACTTCGGTGCTGACAACGCCTGTGCTGGAGATCTCGTGCATCAGGGTGCACAGCTGTTGCTCATGCTGATCGATACAGCGCATCGTGTGGAGCAATGCGCTGATGTGATGCACCACCGCTGGCGTCGCCTTTGTCGAAGCACTTTTGCGAGCTACTTTTCTGCCTGCCATACACGCTCCAGGGTCGAATTCTTTATGCTCTTCTTCCGTGAGATGCAGACTGACTCGCAGATGCAGAGTCGCAGGCTTCAGGCTCTTCCCGCGAACTCCTTCGTCTCGGTGGCAACCTTGACCTTCTCGCCTTCCTTGATGAAGAGCGGCACACGAATCTCCATACCGGTCTCGAGGCGTGCAACCTTGGTCCCGCTTCCGCTTGAGGAGTCGCCGCGGCCACCGGGCTCCGCGTAGGCGACGTTCAGCTCGACGAAGATGGGGAGCTGCAGACCGATGGGGTTGCCGTTGTATTTGTGGAGCTGGAGCAGGGCGCCTTCGATCAGGAAGTCGAGCGCGTTGCCGACCATGTCCTCGTTCAGTGTGAGCGTCTCGTAGCTCTCCTGGTCGAGAAAGTGTGATCCATCGCCGTCACTGTACAGATAGGAGGCGGGGACCAACTGGAGGTCGGCCTCCTTGAACTTGTCGTTCGCCTTGAAGGTCTTCTCGAAGACAGCGCTGTTCAGCAGGTTTCTCATCTTGAGGCGGACAAGGGTCTGGCCGCCGCGTGCGGTGGGGCTGGTCACATCGGCCTCGAGGCAGACGAAGGGCGTGTTCTCGTGCTCGAAGACGGTCTTGCGTTTGATATTGATCGCTTCAATTAGTGCTGCCATGGTTCCTCGAATACAGGGAGGTAGATGCAGCGTCAGCCCCGTTCTGTTGAGTATAAAGTGGATGCCCGTTCGCGGTGAAGCCGGGGGTCAGGGGTGTTTGAGTACGGTGGCCAGGAGCACCGACAGGCCATTCCATCCGATCTGCACTCCGATGCAGAAGAGGATGAAGGCGACGACGCGGAGGATGCCGTGCGCCGTCGCCGGAGAGATCGCGGTCGTAATCTTCGGCGCGTAGCCGTAGCAGATATAAACCAGCGCACTCAGCACCACCACGGCGAGAAACAGGCCGACATGGCCGAGGAACTTCTCGGTCAGGGTGCCGCTTGAGGCGTGTGCGCTGAGGGTCAGCATCAGGACGAGGGTGCCTGGCCCGGAGGTGACGGGGAAGGTGAAGGGATAGAAGGCTTTCTGGTCGAAGCTCTGCGAGCGTGTGGCGGCGTCCAGCTGCAGCTCCTCCTGCCGCGCGCGACCGCTTGCGGCGGAGTCTTTCTCGTTCAGAACAGACCAGGCGATGGCCGCGATCACAATGCCGCCCGAGACCTGCACGATCGGCAGGGAGATCCCAAAGAAGTTCAGAATCGCTGAGCCGAGCAGCTCGATGATCGCGAGGAAGATGATGTTATTGATGGCGATCTTCCGCGCCAGACTGCGATAGACCGCCGGCGGTGCATCGCCGACGAGCCCAAGGAAGACCAGGGCCGAGCCGAGCGGATTGATCAGCGGCAGCAGTGCGCTGAAGGCAATCAGGAAGGCGTTCCAAACCAGCATAAGCAGATCCTCGAATCAGACCTGATGATACGCAATCGGCATCGGCGGATCGGGCTCCGGGGCATCGCGACGTATGATGGCTCATCCCTCTCTGGAGCTTGCCCATGCGTCCTGCACTTATCGGTTCGGCAGTCTTTCTGATCGTCAGCACCGTGATCGCGCAAGGTCAGCGGCCGACGAGCGCGGCTTCAAATCCTGATCCGGTCCAGCGCTACGTCCGATACTCCGCAGCAACCGTGATGGTGCTCGAACATGTGCGAGTGATCGATGGGACGGGAGGGCCTGCGCTCGAGGACCAGAGCATCACGCTCAAGGACGCAAAGATTCTCTCGATCATGCCATCCGGGGGAAAGCAGGCACTCCCACTGGGCGCGACGATCGTCGACCTCACCGGTCACACCGCCTTCCCCGGAATCGTGGGGATGCACGACCATATGTACTACATTGCGCGGCCAAATATGGACGCCGAGGGACATGCGGAGCCGCCGCTGGTCGTCCCGCAGATGCCCTTCTCGTCGCCCCATTTGTATCTTGGCGCCGGCGTTACGACACTGCGGACGACCGGGTCCGTCGAGCCGTACACCGACCTGAATCTTCGGCGCGAGATCGACGCCGGCCATCTTCCCGGACCGCACATGGACGTCACCGGCCCCTACCTTGAAGGGGAGCACTCGCCCTTCCTCCAGATGCACCAGCTGAAGGATGCCGAGGATGCGCGGGCCACGGTGCGCTTCTGGGCTGCACAAGGGGTTACAAGCTTCAAGGCGTACATGAACATCACGCAGGCGGAGCTTGCTGCAGCCGTCGAAGAGGCGCATCGCCTCGGGCTCAAGGTGACCGGGCACCTCTGCTCCGTGACGTACCCGGAGGCTGTGGCTGCCGGGATCGATAACCTCGAGCATGGGTTCTGGGTCAACACACAGCTTGATCCGGGCAAGAAGCCGGACGTTTGTCCGGCCTACGTCGGGGCTCCAACGCTCGCTGCGATGAGTCCTGACTCTCCAGCAGCGCACGACCTGATCCAGCTGCTCGTCTCGCACCACGTCGCCCTGACCTCTACGCTGCCCGTGTTTGAGTCGTCGGACCCGCGCCATCTCCGGCTCCAGCCGCGCACGCTCGATACGATGTCCGCTCCCACGCGCGACGCGTACCTGATGACCCGGAACCTGGAGCTCTCCAGGACCGCGCCCAGGCTCCCCGATGGAACCGAGCGTGCCACTCTGCTGCGGCGGGAGATGGACCTGGAGCGGAGCTTCGTCGCCGCAGGAGGGCTGCTGCTGGCCGGCCCCGACCCAACCGGGGATGGCGGCGTGCTCCCCGGCTTCGGCGATCAGAGGGAGATCGAGCTGCTCGTCGACGCAGGATTCTCGCCTGTCGAAGCCATTCATATTGCGACGCTGAATGGAGCGGTCTATCTCAATCGAGCGACAACGATTGGTTCGCTTGCGGCGGGGAAGAACGCCGACCTGGTAATCGTCCATGGCGATCCTTCCACGAAGATCAGCGATATCGAGAACACTGAGATTGTCTTCAAGGATGGCGTCGGATTCGACTCGCAGCAGCTGCTGAACTCCGCCAAGGGGCGCTACGGCCAGTATTAAACTTAAATATGGCTTGGTCCTCTCGAAGCTCGTTCCGCAAGAGCGCAGGTCGCTCACGCCGTGATGGTTATAGCAGACATTCGGGTGCGTTTCTTCGACAGGCGTGAAAGGATAGCCGGACGGGAGCTACAGCTGCGCACCTCCGCAAGGTCTACCAGGGATTCATGGAAGAGCTCCACCCCGTCGCAGCCAATGCCGGGCGGACGGCGACACACGAGGAGAACGGCTTGTCTACCGAAGATACAGGTTCCAGTCAACCGGGGAATACCTTCAAATTTCCCAGGATCGGCTACACACTTCTCCCCGTTTTGCTGGCACTGCGGTACGTAAACTCTCCGCCGGATCTGCGCACCTACGGACCCTCCCACTGGTTTCTTAACTACCATGACGGCTTCGTCCGGCGCGCCCTCGTCGGCCAGCTCTTCGCTCACCTGACGTACCTCTCGTGGAGATCGATCTTTCTGATTGAAGCCGCTGTGCTGGGCTGCCTCGTTCTGCTGACCTACCTGATCTTTCGACCGATGCTGTTTGGCTCGTTGGGCGAGCGACGCACGGCTGCCTTCCTGCTGGCGGCGCCGGCCTTTCTACCTCATCTCGCCTTTATGGGCGGCGAGATGGATAACTTTCTCTACATCGCGATCCTGCTCGCGGCAGCGTGTCTTATCGGGCTGGAAAACGTCCTCGGGCTCTTGGCCGCGACGATCTTTACGATCGTTGGGCTGTTCATGCATGAGGGATTTCTGCTCATGTTCTATCCGCTGATTCTTGTGCTGCTGGTCGATCTTCTCCACCGCGAGCGAATCAAGCTCGGCTGGATCGTCGTCCACCTTGCCGTGGTGGCCCTGGCATTTGTGGCGATCCTTCACTTCGGCGGCATGCCCGGAACGCTGCCGGAGTGGGCTGCACACGCCCAGCAGCGAACCGACATGCCGATCGAGGGTGCTGTCTTTACAGCCCTGCATAATACCTTCGTCGAGCAGGTTCGTTTTGCGTACCGACTGTACACGCCGCAGCTTGTGGTCCGGGTGATCCTGACTATGCTGATGTCGATCCCCTACGGCATCGCGTTGTGGAGATTCCTGCGCACGGTGATCGAGGCGCGAGGCTACTCGATGCTGCTGGCAAGGATGGTCACGCTGCTGCTCATGCTCCCGCTCCTGTTGATCCCGCTCGGACATGACGCGATCCGATGGGCGTCGGCACTCTGCATCAACATCTCGCTGTATATCCTGTTCCTCTACCAGGCGACGCCGGAGCGTGAAGGTAATGGTCTTCGAGCCCGGCTGGTCGCGCTCAGTGGAACTCCGGCGATCTCCGCCACCTTCCTCTATCTCGTTGCACTTGGCCCCTGGGGTCTGACCGGCAACCGGCTCTTCTCAAGCCTCAGCAACCTGTTCGGAAAGTAAGACACGGAACAGCCTGACTGAGGCGAGTACGAGCGCGATCCCGACGCAGGCCCAGACGACGTAGAGGAGATGCACGGCCCAGAGCGGCGCGACGCCGATATGGCGCAGCAGCGAAGGAAGCACGTACCAGCTCGTAAGGTGCACCGCATCCCATGGGTCCTGATCGATCGCTGCTGCGTTCAGGCCCCACGCCTCCCGCCGGTGGAGTGCGAAGGCCGCGATGTTCTTCAGGCGCAGGAAGACGACCCACGTGTGTCCAGACCGCCCGGTCCCCTGGTAGATCTCGAGCGGGAGCCAGAATGCCAGGGAGGCTGCCTGAATGATGACGCTGCTCGCAAGCACGGCGATCGAGACCGCCTGCGTGGAACGTCTCATGGAGCTCCAGTAACGGACCAGCACGGCAACGGCCAGCAGGGAAGTCATCTGGACGGCACTTGAGACGTAGCGATCGCCCCATGCGAAGTCGCCGCCCCACGAGTCATAGTGGCCATAGAAGCCGATGGAGCAACTTACAAGTGCGACGGTTGCCACGAAGTACGCGCGCACCCCGGCATCAAGCCGTTTCCATAACAGGTAGGCAAGGAGAAGCGTCAGCGGGAAGAGGGGATCGAAGAGGAAGATTGACTTCTCCGGCTCGAAGAGCGGTCCGAGCAGGCCGGACCGAAGGCCGCCCTGAAACCAGTGACCGTCGAAGGGAAAGCTTGCGGGCAGCGTCGGATCGAGGCGACGTGTTTCACGCGACAGGATCGAGACATAGGTGTCAGTCCATGATCCGAAGCGGATGAATTGATAGACGCGGTCGATCAGAACGAAGACCGCATAGACGGGCAGTGCCGTTTGAAGGTAGGTGCCAATCCGGTCCCGCCCCTGCCCTGACAAAGCAGGCTCCTTCGTGAAGAGTGCAACGAGCAGGAGAAAACCGGCGACGATCGTGAGATCGAGCACCGTGGTGATGCGTGTCAGCAGGTTGAACCCGAGCGCTGCTGATCCCCACAGGAGCGACCGCCGATCCCCCGTCACGAGCCATCGATATTGGAGTAGCAGGCCCGTGATCGTCAGCAGGAAGATGAAGTTGTTCTCGGTCATGTTCTGGGCGTAGTGCAGGTGAGTCGTAGCGCAGATTAAGCCAAGCGTTCCTGCGATGGACTCCCTGGTGGAGAAGCCCAGCATGCCGAGAAGACGGTAGCCCGCAAGCGCTGTGAGAACACTGAGGAGGATGTTGGTCGAGATACTGACGAGGATGCTGCGGATCGTCGGATCGGCCTCGGTCTGGACGTAGTTACGCCACAGCGGAAGATGAGTCGACGCAGTGCTGAGCAGATCCGCAGGCAGCATGAGCAGCGATTGGCCGATGCCGTAGGAGGCGTAGAGCTTGCCGCCCCTGCCATGCAGACCGAACTCCGGATATTCGTTAGGGAAGACCTGAGGCTCGCTCGTCCACAGGGAGTGCGTCACCTGCAAACGGTGCGTCGTATCCGAGGTGCCAAGCTCGCCTGACTGGATAAGAAACGTAAGCAGCCCTGCGATGAGGAGCAGCAGCGGCAGCGGTCGTGAGAGAGCACGGCGAAGCATGTTTGCTTATCGTACAGAAGAGTTGTTCGCGGTTCTCTACTGCTCCTGCGCGGGAACGTTCGACGTCACGCCAGTCTTTACATCGATCGTCCACGGCTGCGGCTTAGGAAGGGTGAGGGTGTTGTGATCCATCTCCAGCGGCATCCAGATGTAGCGGGAGTTCCATAACTCCTTCGGGGTCCATCGATCGCCGACATAGATCAGCGACGTCTTCTTTGTACCCTTGATCTTGAGGAGCATGCTTGATTGTGAGTCGTACGTGTTGACCTCGGGTGGCGCGATATCCCGCATGGTCGACCACGGGCCGCTCAGCGTCGAGGCGGTGGCATAGACGTTGGGGTTCGCCTTCCACCCGGTCAAATGGGAGCCGAGAACGTAGTACGTCTTATCAAGATGAACGATCGCTCCTCCTTCGAGCGGTGCTTCGATAAAGCTCGTCTGCTTCGCTACGGTCATGAAGTCGTCCGAAAGCTGCGCGATAAAGAATCCGTGGGTCGGACGCGATTCGAAGATGAGGTACGCCGTCCCATCGTCATCGATGAACTGACCAATGTCGCGGCTCTCCTGGTCGAGCGGACGGAAGCTCCTGACGTAGGTGTAATCCCCGTCCACCTTATCGCTGGTCAGCACGGCGACGCGCGCAAGTTTGTACGACGCATCATCCAGGTGGACATACATGACAAACTTCTTCGTCCGGCTGTTGTAGAAGACCTTCGGCCGTTCAAAGACCCATCGTTCGCCGAGATGTTCAGGGTCTGAGAGTGCGACGACCTGCCTGTGGAACTGCCAGCGAATAAGATCCTTCGACGAGTAACAGGCGACATATCGCTTCCCCGGATCATTGGTGCGCGTGCGATCCTCCCCAAACCAGAACCACTCCTGGCCCAGCTTGATAATGCCACCGCCGTGCGCCTGGATCAGCTTACCGCGATCGTCCAGCCACGGCTCACCCGGTCGCACAACCTGTGCCGGCTGCGCATGAGCCGCGCCAAGTACCGAGAGGCATACAAGAAGTGCGAGAGCGCTGCGTTGAATAACGCGTATAAATGGCCGGATCATCTTCATCAAGTACTCCCGAAAGGCTTTGAACACATGCGTCGCCCGGCGATCACCCTGCACGGTCACTTAAGTAATTCGAACGCAGAAGGTGGGTTGGCGACCGGTAACAACGTAACGGAGATCGTACCGTAACGGGAGAACCTCCGTACTCGCTGTGCGACAAATTGTGTTGCGAAGCACCCTTTCTACACGTATAACTCGAGAACACCATGAAACTACTTTGTGCCAGAAGTCCTGGTCAAAGCTCCTGCTTTACTTTGCTGTTCTCTGCCCTTTTTCTTCTGGCTTTTGCACCGCGGGCAGTAGCGTCGAAGCAGGATGCCTTTCCCGACTGGATCCGAAGTGCTGCCCACCAGCCGATCCCGACCTACTCGCCGGATACGGACGCTGTCGTTTTGCTCGACGAGACGACCTACGTCGTCGACCCGGACGGGCGGGCTACGATTCATCGCCGCCGGATCACGAAGATCCTCCATCCCCAGGGCCGACGCGATGCGGTGGTCCGCATCGGCTACGATCGCGAGACCAAGATTAATTCGCTGCATGTCTGGAGCATCGGGCCGGACGGCCACGAGTATTCCCTCAAAGACAACGAGATCCTGGATCGTGGCTACTGGGGCGATACCAGCATGTACGTTGAGGATCGCGTCAAGGTAGCGACCGCGCCTGGCAGCGATCCAGGCGGCGTGGTCGCCTACGAATATGAGCAGAAGGAACGACCCTTCCTGACCGAGAAGACCTGGTTCTTTCAGGATCACCTCCCCCATCTCAAGCAGAGCTTCCAGCTTG
Organism: uncultured Sphingomonas sp.; assembly: GCA_964658405.1. Taxonomy (GTDB): domain Bacteria; phylum Acidobacteriota; class Terriglobia; order Terriglobales; family Acidobacteriaceae; genus Edaphobacter. Next base: position 8,556 of record CAZZZQ010000001.1, on the reverse strand, counting down.
AGCTTCCCGCCGGCTTCGAGTTCGGCACGGTATGGGCGCACCACGGTGAAAGCCCGGCGGTTAACCTTGAGCAGCGACGATGGCAGTGGGAGCTGAAGGATACGCCCGGCATCGATCTTGCACACGTGCTGATGCGGCCCTATCCAATGTCACTCGCCGGGCGCATGACGATCCACTACACCGGCCCAACTCTTCCACTGGCCACTACAGGGACGTGGAAGAGCATCGGGCAGTGGTATCAACGCCTGTCAGAGGGACGGCTGGCGGCAACGCCCGAGATCACCGCGAAGGCCGCTCTGCTGACCCAGGGCAAGACGGACTTCTACGACCGTACCGAGGCAGTCGGCGAGTTCGTGCAGCAGCATATTCGCTACTTTGGAATCGAGCTCGGGATCGGCGGCTACCAGCCCCACGCGGCAGATGAGGTGTATCGCAACGAGTACGGCGACTGCAAGGATAAGGCAACGCTGCTTACAGCAATGCTCTCTTCGATTGGCGTACATACAGCACTGCTGATGGTAGACACGCATCGAGGGGTGATCGATCCGGATGCGCCTTCGATCGTCGGGAACCACATGATTGCGGCGATCGAGGTGCCGACCGGATACAACTCGCCAAAGCTCCGAAGCGTAGTGACCGCTAAGTCAGGGAAGCGATACCTGGTCTTCGATCCGACCTGGGAGAACACACCCTACGGCCAGTTGGAGAGCGGCTTGCAGGGTAGCTACGGCCTGCTGATGGAAGGCCCTGCGAGCCAGATCATCGAGCTCCCGGTGTTGAGCCCCCAGCTGAACACCATTCGACGCTCCGCCAAGTTCCAATTGCAAGCCGATGGCGCTCTCAGCGGAACCGTCACCGAGAAGAGCTTCGGCGGAGTCTCCGAGGAGCGGCGAGTCTACTTCGGCGAGCGTGATCTCAAGGATCAGCAGGAGTATCTTGACCATGCGCTGGAGCGTGACTTTACCAGCTTCAAGGTCGCTGATGTAACGATCGAAAACGTGAAGTCGTTGAACAAGGACTTCACGCTCTTTTACACCGTGGGCGTCGACCACTTTGCGCGGCTTACCGGCCCGCTTCTGATGGTGAGGCCGAGGGTGCTTGGCAGCGAAGAGTTGTACGCAGATAACAAACAGCGTTCCGTGCCGATCAACCTGGGCGAGACCCGTGAAGAGACGGATGACTATGAGATCTCAATCCCCGTGGGCTACGCAATCGATGAGCTACCGGAGCCCGTGAAGGTCGACATGGGATTTGCAACTTATGAGAGCGCGAGCGAGATGAAGAGCAACACGCTGCACTACACACGCACCTACACGGTTCGCCAGGTAACCCTTGCAGCCGACAGGTATCCGGACGTACAGAAGCTGTCGGGTTTGATCGAAGCCGACGAACAGCGCCGCGCAGTCTTTAAGAAGCTGCCATAGAACCTCATTGACCCTGCCGAAGAGAAAGAAGAACGATCATGAAGTTTGCAAAAATACTCTGCCTGGCAGCCCTCTCCGTTGCAGCCACCTCCTGCCTCCACGCCCAGTGGACTGTTCCGACTGCGGAGGAGCTTTCGATGACCTCGCAGCCTCAGGTCCCCGGTGCGCCGGCGGTCTACCTCTACCGTGAAGAGACCACGCAGGACAGCCTGCACCTGTTCAGGATCTATGCGCGGATCAAGGTACTCACAGAGAGCGGAAAGCAATTCGGGACGGTCGAGCTTCCCTATGCGACGAACGGCGACGGTGGCGGCAAGACCGTTGAGGATATCTCCGGCCGAACGATCCACTCGGATGGCAGAATCATTCCGTTCACGGGGCAGGTGATGAAGAAGATGGTCGAGAAGTCCGGCGGGACCAAGTTTATGACGAAGGTCTTCAGTCTGCCTGAGGTCGAGGTCGGCAGCATCCTCGAATACCGTTATAACCTCCGCATGGATGATCACTGGTTCAGCGCGCCGGAGTGGTTTGTGCAGTCGAATCTCTATACGCGGAAGGCGTACTACAAGTGGCTGCCGACAAACCATGATCTACTCGACAGCGACGACGGCGGAAAGCTGGTCAGCTCCATCGCCTGGTGGCCCGTGCTTCCCAAGGAAGCCGAGATCAAGCAGACGCGGCTGCCCCCTCTGGGGACCAGTCAGGGTCAGCTGGTCTTTGAACTGGATATGCACGATGTACCCCCTGCACCGGATGAGGAGCAGATGCCGCCGATCAGGAGCTTCTCGTACCGCGTTCTTTTCTACTACACCCCCTATCGGACGCCGGAGGAGTACTGGAAGAACAAGGGAAAGAGCTGGTCGAAGCGGGTCGATAAGTTCACCGGTCCCGGCTCGGGGGTGACCGCGGCGGTGCAGCATCTTGTGCTCCCGGGCGACTCGCAGGAGGTAAAGCTGAAGAAGATCTACGCCGCAGTCATGCAGCTCGATAATACTGACCTATCGCGAGAGCACAGCAAGGCTGAAGAGAAGGCCGACGGGCTGCAGCAGGTCAAAGACACAGACGATATTCTTGCGCGCAAGCGAGGATCGGGCGATCAGCTGACAAGGCTCTTCGTCGCCATGGCAAGGGCAGCCGGGATGAAGGCGTACGTTGGGGTTGTCACGAATCGCGATACAACTCTCTTTGCCGTCCAGTACATGAGCATGCGTCAGCTCGACGATGATCTTGCGATTGTGACGGTGGATGGCAAGGAGGCCTTCTTTGACCCCGGCACGCGGTTTTGCCCGTACGGCCAGCTCGCCTGGAAGCATTCCCTCACGAGCGGGATCCGGCAGACAGGCTCAGGAACCGCTGTCTTCACCAGCCCCGGGGAATCTTATAAAGATGCCCGTACTGATCGGCTTGCTGATCTGAAGATGGATGAGCAGGGTAACGTGAAGGGCACAGTCACGCTTCGTTATACCGGTCCGAGTGCCCTGCACTGGCGCCAGGAGGCGGTGACCGGAGATACGGTCAGTCTGAACCGCAACCTTACGAGCTATGCGGAGCGGATCCTGCCAAACGGGATGGACGTAAAGGTCTCCTCGATCCAAAACCTTACTGAATACGAGGCGCCCTTCTCAGTCACCTACGACGTAAGTGGCCCTATCGGCTCGTCGACCGGCAAGCGCCTGCTGATCCCCGGAGATCTTTTTGAAGTCAATACCAAGACTCGCTTCCCCCACGAGAAGCGCGAAACGCCCGTTTACTTCGAATACCCCTCGATGACGCTCGATGCCGTGCGCGTTGCCTATCCCGCGTCCATCGGGATTGAGTCGGCCCCGAAGCAGGATACTCTGGCCTTTCAGAATCATGCGTCGTACTCACGCAAGACAGAGCAGGCCTTGAACAGCATCACGACACGACGCAGCTTCGCCGTGGGCGAGGTCATGTTTCTCGCCCCCGAATATCCGGAGCTGCGGACCTTCTATTCGAGCATCGAGAACAAGGACCAGGAGTCGATCGTGCTGATCCACCAGCCCACGAAGCAAGCACAAAACTCCGGCACTTCGACAGGGGTTTCATCGAAGCAGTAGGATGAACGCGTGCAACTGCCCGTCAATCCGCCAATCGATCCAATGCTCGCGAAGCGAGTCAGCGCTGTACCCGCAAGCGGCGCGTGGATCTTCGAGCCGAAGTGGGATGGGTTCCGCGCCCTGGTCTTCCGCGATGGCGACGAGATCCTGGTGCAGAGCCGTGATGGAAAATCGCTGAATCGATATTTTCCTGAGCTGCTTGAGAGCCTGCTTGCAGGGCTGCCTGCTCGGTGCGTCCTGGACGGAGAGATCGTTATCGCCGGGCCGCGCGGCCTCGACTTCGATGCGCTCCAGCTCCGTGTGCATCCTGCCGCATCGAGGGTTAAGCTGCTCGCGCAACAGACGCCTGCCTCAATCGTCTTCTTCGACCTGCTCGCGGAAGGCGAGGCCGATCTGCGTGCTGTCCCGTTTGAGCAGCGCCGGAGACGGCTTGAGGCCATGCTCAGCTCTGCTGGGCCCGCGCTCCATCTCACGCCTGCGACGCGCGAACGTGAGGTTGCCCTGGATTGGTTCAAGCGTTTTGAAGGAGCCGGACTCGATGGCGTGATGGCGAAGCTGGCTGAAGGCTCCTACGAGGCCGGCAAGCGAACCATGCTGAAGATTAAGCACGAGCGCGACTGCGATTGTGTAGTCGCCGGCTTTCGCTGGCATAAAGACGGCGAGGGAACGGCTGTTGGATCTTTGCTGCTCGGGCTCTACGATGATTCAGGCGCGCTGCAGCATGTAGGAGTCTGCGCCAGCTTCACGATGGCAAAACGCCGCGAGCTTGTGCAATTCCTGGAGCCGCTTCGGAAGAACGCTCTCGCCGACCACCCCTGGCGCTCATGGTCCGCGCCAGCCGGTGAAGAAGGTGACCAGCGCATGCCCGGCGGCAAAAGTCGATGGAGCCAGGGAAAGGATCTATCGTGGGAGCCGCTGCGACCGGAGCTCGTGCTCGAGGTTGCGTATGAGCACATGCAGGGTGACCGCTTTCGGCATATGGCTCAGTTCCGCAGATGGCGCTCCGATAAGTCTCCGGCCGAGTGTACCTATGCGCAGCTTGAGGTCGTCCCGCCGCAGGAGCTGATGGAGATCTTCCCGAGCGGCCGCTAAGCCCGTGTCGGATCGTCATCCGGATCCGGCGTCTCCTGCTCGGGCCGCAGATCTTCAGGAACGTTGCGGAGGTTAACGCGAATGCGCGTCCAAGTCGACGACCTGCCCCGCATTCGATCGATCAGGACATCGTCGACCGCGAGCAGTGCCGCCGCCTCCGGATGGCTGGCCTTCCATCGCTCCAAACCAGAGAGTGCAGCCTCTTCGCTCGGCGAGTGAGCGATGATTATCAAAGGCATCTTGACGCGGGAGCTCTTCGCCGGAGTTCTCTTTACAGCTGTCTTCTTCGCGGCCGACTTTGCACGTGACGGAGCCACGCGCGGACCCTCACCCTCGCCTTTCTTGAAGTGTGGCGGCCAGGGGGCGTCACCGAGACCCTCGGCCTCATCTCGCGCCGCCAGCTCCAGGAGTCGATCAAGCGACCCTGCTGCATCGTCCATTCCGGCCTGGGGGTCGCCAATCTCCGCGAACCGTTGCGGCATGGTCAGCACCGTGAAGTCTGCCGGGTTGCAGTCAGGAACCTCGCTCCAGTAGAGCGGGGCGGAGACACGCGCATCCGGCAGCGGCCGCACGGAATAAGCAGAAGACGTCGTCCGGTCCTTTGCATTCTGGTTGTAGTCGAGGAAGACGCCATGCCGCTCCTCCTTCCACCACTTCGAGCTCGCGTACTGCGGGAGCCGGCGTTCGACCGCTCGCGACAGGGCCAGCGCCGCCCGGCGTACCTCGGTAAAGCTCCATCGTGGCTCAATCCGCACATTGACGTGGATACCACGGGAGCCGCTTGTCTTCGGCCAGCCAGCAAGCCCGACCTCCTCAAGCTGCGCCTTCACCTCGAGCGCAACCCGCCGGACATCCTCCCAGCCCACGCCCGGACCGGGGTCCAGGTCGACGCGAAGTTCGTCCGGATGATCGAGGTCGCCGGAGCGAACAGGATGCGGATGCAGTTCGATGCAGCCGAGGTTGACGATCCATGCGAGCCCCGCCGCGTCGTCGACTACAAGCTCTTCCGCTGTCCGCCCGGACGGGAAGGAGAGCGTCGCCGTCCGCAGCCATTCGGGACGGTCACTCGGCGCGCGCTTTTGATAGAAAGCCTCACCCTCTGCCCCGTTTACAAAGCGCTTGAGCACGATGGGCCGATCTCGAATCCCCTGCAGCGCCCCGGGAGCCACCAAGAGATAGTAGCGGACGAGATCAAGCTTCGAGAGGCTGACCTGCTTCGAGAAGTAGAGCTTCTCCGGATGGGTCACGCGGACCTCGTGACCCTCGACGACCAGCATCTCGACCGAATCTTCCTGTTTCACGCGATCAGCCTCCCTTACCTACCCGACGATCGAAGGTTCCGAGATCGTTGGATGCCGGTCGGGAGGAGGTAGACCGCACGGGGTCAGCCTCGACCGTTGAAGCCGTGAATCAATCGTCGATCCCGCTTTGTGGGGCGAGAGGAGGGGGCGTTCGCCATCGGCCCGAGCAGCTTTCGCTCCTCGGCCGCCTTCTTGCGCAGCTCGATGCTCGCCTCGGTCTCGCGATAGAGCGCCCTTGCAATCTCAGGCGAACCCCGCTGTTCACTCAGGGCGAGTACCTCGACCTCGAACTCACCGCCTTCGTTCTTGATCTGCAGCATGTCGCCGAGGCGAACCTCACGCGACGGCTTCGCCTTCTGGCCGTTCGAGCTGATGCGTGAGATGTCGCAGGACTTGGAGGCCTGCTCGCGTGTTTTGAAGAATCGTGCGGCCCACAGCCACTTGTCGATGCGTGTCCCGGTCATCCTTCTATTTTCGTACGAGAGCGCCGCAAGGGAAAGCCCGGGCCTTCGTTCTGTCACAACCGGTGTGCTACCTTGAAGCTGCAACGATCTTGGGTGCCCGCGAGGGCATAACAGGGAAGCCGGTGTAAGTCCGGCATGGTCCCGCCACTGTGATCAGGAGAGTCTCTCAAGCAGCCACTCGGTCCGACCGGGGAAGGTGAGAGGCGTGGAGCTGGAACTCAGCTTCGCCTGTAAGTCAGGAGACCTACCCAGGATTAATCTGTGACTCTACCCCGCGCGGAAACGGGGGCGATCGCTCATCCTTCCTGAGCTTTGTGCCTCATCTTCGCCTCTATCCCTGAGGTGCACTTGTTTAACTTGAACCATCGTCGTTCTTTTGACGCTCTCCTGATTCTTCGCATCGTGAGCGTTTTCCTCCTCTTTTGTGCACGTGCGACCGCATTCGCAGCAACTGGCGGCAGTATCGCCGGTATTGTTGCCGATGCAACGGGAGCGGTCGTCCCCGGCGCGAAGTTAGTGCTGATCAATACGGATCAGCGAAGCACCTATCGCGCCATTTCAGACAGGCAAGGGCTCTACACCTTTCCAAATCTTCCGGTGGGCCACTACGACCTCACAGTCAGCGCAGCTGGATTCACTCCGCAGCGCAGGGAACAACTGGTCGTTGACACCGATGCAGCCCTGCGCGTCGATGCAGTCCTCACGATCGGAAGCCAGTCCGATGCCATCACCGTAACCAGCGAGACAGAGATGCAGGTCGAGAGCGCTTCAACCCAGCTTGGGGAGGTCGTGTCGGCGGCGAAGATGACAGCGCTCCCCCTGAACGGTCGCAGCTACACGGATCTGCTCGCCATCCAGCCAGGGGTCAACCCGGTGTCTACGCTCTTGCCTAACTCTGTCATCATGGCCGGGGTGACCGGAGGCATCTCGCCCTCGGGGGATCTCAATCCCGGAAACCTCTCGATCAGCGGCCAGCGTGAGTCTTCGAACGGCTTCATGGTGAATGGGATCGATGTGCAGGAGCACATGAACGGGGGAACCTCGATTATTCCCGATCTCGATTCCATTGAAGAGTTCCGCGTCCTTACGAACAACTTCGACCCGGAGTATGGCAACTACAGCGGTGGCATGGTCACGGCCGTCACGAAGAGCGGCACCGGCAGCCTTCACGGCAAGGCCTTTGAGTTCTTCCGCAATACCAACCTCGATGCGCGCGGCTACTTCGATCCAACCCGCTCGGCCTTCAATCAAAACCAGTTCGGCGGCGCACTCGGCGGCCCGGTCAGGCGGGAGAAGATCTTCTTCTTCGGCGACTACCAGGGCACGCGCACCACGCAGGGCGTCTCCACGGGAAACATCTCGGTTCCGACGGTGGCTCAGCGCGGCGGCAACTTCCTCAACCCTGGGACACAAACCGATACGCTGACCGGAGCTGTCAGCGGGCCTTACCTTGCTTCACTTCTAAGCCAGTCGCTGGGCCGCCCGGTCGCGTCGGGCGAGGCCTACGCCGATGTCTTTCCGAATGGCATTATCCCGCAGAGCGCGTGGTCAGCGCCGGCAAAGAACCTGCTGCAGTACATCCCTTCGCCCAACGTTGGCATAAGCCAGTACTCAACCTCGGCTTTCGCCAGGACCGTCCGGGACGACAAGGGCTCTGCCCGGATCGATGGCAACAGCAGGGCAGGGCAGCTTTCCTTCTATTACTTTCTGGACGACTACGCCCTCGACAATCCCTACCCCGGCCAGCAGGGCGGAGCGAGCATCCCCGGCTTCAATGCTCTGACGAGCGGAAGGGCGCAACTCTACTCCTTCGGCGATACCAAGGTGATCGGCTCGAAGCTGGTCAACGAGTTCCACCTCGGCTATCTGCGCAACGCGAACATCATCGGGCAGCCGAGGGGCGGGCTTGGCGTCAGCCTCGCCTCGCAGGGCTTCACGACCGGCGCCGGGACGTCCGGCATCGTCGTGCAGGCGCCACAGTTTGAAGGTGTAGAAAACATCACCTTCCCCACCTTCGTGATGGGCGTCCCGATCACGAATGAGACCCAGGTCAACAACACGCTCTACGCGAGCGATGGTCTGTCAGCAGCGCTTGGATCGCATACCCTGAAGCTCGGCGCACAGTTTCACATCGACCAGGTCAACGAGCACCCGAACGCCACCTTCAACGGGACCTTCAACATCAATGGGACCGAGA